>JBJHAY010000231.1:0-5742 GCA_050485205.1 Gammaproteobacteria bacterium | reverse complement strand
GGTTGACACCTTGCCCGGCCAGGGGATGGATGGTATGGGCGGCATCCCCCACCAGGGCAATGCCTTCCCGCACATAGTCGAGGGCATGACGCTGACGCAGGGGGAAGCGGGCCCGGGGGCCGGCCATTGTGAGCTCCCCAAGGCGATGTTCAAAGGCCGCCGCCAGTGCGCTGGCAAATTCGGCGTCCTCCATCAACATCAGGGATTCCGCCTGCTCCGGCAGGCAGGACCAGACGATGGAGCAGTAATGCTGCGCGTCAGGGGCGGACTTGCGATCCAACAGGGGCAGAAAAGCCAGGGGCCCGGAAGGCATGAAGCGCTGCCAGGCGGTATGGCCATGGGGCATGGCGGTGCGCACGGTGGTGACAATGGCGTGATGGCCGTAATCCCACTCTCTCAGTTTGAAGTCAGCCAGGCGCCGCACCTTGGAGTTGGCGCCGTCGGCGCCGATGACGAGGCGGGTGGTCAAGCTAGTGCCATCCGCCAGGCCCAGTGATAAGAGGCTGGAAGATGATGGGTAACCGGCAGCGATGGCAGAAGGCTCGATGCTGTCGAGCTGGGCCGGGCGCAGCATGTTCACCCGTTCGCTCCCAGCCAGAGTGGCTTCAAGGGCCGTGGTCACCCGCTGGTTTTCCACGATGTGGCCGAGGCAGGGCTGGTGCAGGTCGGCGGCATGGAATTCGATGGCGCCAGTGCCGTCCCCGTCCCAGACCTTCATATGGCGGTAGGGGCAGGCCCAGGGCTGGATGGCATCCCAGGCGCCCAGTTCCCGCAGCAAGGTCGCGGAAGCGGGAGTAAGGGCGCTGACCCTGGCGTCAAAGCCCGCCGCATCATCGGCACCGGCGCGGGGCGGCTTGCCACTGTCGATCAATACCAGGGAAAGTCCACTGTCGCGCAAGGCCGCTGCGATGGCGAGACCTACCATGCCAGCGCCGACGATGACAATATCCACTGCTTCGCTTGCTTGCATCCTGGCTCACTCTTTGGTTGGTACTGGTTCGGCATTAAGCCTGCGCTGCGATATTTTATGCCACTGACACGCGCCGCGCCCGGGAAATTACGGTGATTGGTAACCGCTTGACCCGAAATCTGGTAAAGTGCACACCCTTTTCAGGCAATCAACATAGGGTTATCCGTGTCCGCCAGGTTTGTCGCCTCTTCCCGGCTGCCCACCCAGTGGGGTGAGTTCCAGCTTCACGCCTTCGAGAATCCCAACGACGGCAAGGAACACATCGCCCTGGTGATGGGACAGCTCGATCCCACCAAGCCGGTGCTATGCCGGGTCCACTCCGAATGTCTGACCGGCGATGCCCTGTTCAGCCTGCGCTGCGACTGTGGCTCGCAACTGCAAGCGGCGATGCAGCGGGTGGCGGAAACCGGCAGCGGCGTGATTCTCTATCTGCGCCAGGAAGGCCGCAACATCGGCCTGCTCAACAAGATCAAGGCCTATCATCTGCAGGACCAGGGCGCCGACACGGTGGAAGCCAATGAAAGGCTGGGCTTCGATGCCGACGAGCGCAGTTATGAAGTATGCCGGGATATGTTTGCCCATCTGGGGGTGAGCAAGGTGGCCCTGCTCACCAACAATCCGCGCAAGGTGGTGGCCCTGGAAAAGCTGGGCATTGAAGTAGTGGAGCGGATTCCCCTGGTGACGGGGGAGAATTTCCACAATGCGGCTTATCTGGAAACCAAGCGCCGCAAGCTCGGACATATGCCGGAGTAACAGGGCTACATAAGCCGTCTTTCGAGGGCAGCAACGAAAACCCGGATGCGGTTGGCGTTGACACCGATGTCACTACGGCCGACGCGCGACTTGCTGCGCATGTCGAGGACCGCGAAACCTTCGGCGCCGCCGGGACGGATGCGGATCACCACGTCATCCTTGAAACCGAACCAGCGCGTGGTGGAGGTGGCTTCTATTCTGCCTTCCTCGGGTATCGCCGCCACCAGCTCCCAGCCAAACCGCTCCACCTCGGCCAAGGCAGCGGCAAAGACCTGTTCCGGGGGGGTGGCGTAAAGCCTGGTGACAATATCCGGGTATGCCTGGCGCTGCAAGGCAGCGGTTTCCTCTCCTGCGTAGCTTGCCGGGTTGGAGGCATTCTGCCGCAGCGGCACTATGTCCACGAAGGCGGGCGGGTCCACCATGTCAGTGGTAATGTCATGGATGGGCGGCACCTGGCGCGCCACCTGCTGTTGACGGTAGGGCAGATAAAAGGCGGTGAGGCCCAGCAGGCCGGAGATGAACAGGATCAACAAGGGCAGGCCGGTGACCCGACGCCAGAGAATGTAGAAAATCACCGCGCCCGTGCCACCCAGACCGGCATAGGCACTGTAGGTCAGGATCGCAAAGGCCTGTTGCAGGGACCAGGTGCCGCTTTGATAACCATGGCCAGCCAAATACAGGAACAACAAGGCGAGGCAGCCAATGCTGGCGATAATGGGAAACACGACTTTTTCCATGAAACTCTCTCGGCTGCGACAGATTGCGCGATAATAACAGGACTGAAGTCCACTGCAAGCGAGCCACCCGCCAGTCAGTACGACATGCACCGGCATTCAGCTCACCAGGAAGTCCTTTGGCATGCGTCTATCAAGAATATATATTCAAGAACCAATCAGCCCCTCTGCTGCACTGACCTTGCCCCCGCAAGCCGCCCACTATGTGGCGCGGGTGTTGCGCCTGGGCCGGGGCGACCCCTTGATCCTGTTCAATGGCGACGGCCTCGACTATCCGGCGCGAATCGTTGAAACCAGCAAGCATGGCGTGAGCGTGACGGTGGAGGCTGGCCAGGTGGTCGCCACGGAGTCCGCGCTCACCTGCATCCTGGGCCTGGCCATTTCACGCGGCGACCGCATGGACTATGCGGTGCAGAAAAGCACTGAACTGGGCGTGACGGAGATCGTGCCCTTGTTCACCGCCCATGGCGAAGTCCGTCTGAGCGGAGAGCGGGCGGAGAAACGCCGCCAACATTGGCAACAAGTGGCCATCAGTGCCTGCGAGCAATGCGGCAGAGCCAGGGTACCCTTGGTGCATGCGCCGCAAAGCCTCGCCGATTGGCTGGGCATTGCCCGGGCTGGCACGCGCTTGCTGTTGGATGGTCATGACGCCAGACCACTGCCAGAAACACGGCCAGAGGGAGAAGTGAATCTGCTGATTGGCCCGGAAGGCGGTTTTTCCTGGAAAGAGGTGGCGCTTGCCAATTCCCAGGGTTTTGTCACTGTGCGGCTGGGTCCGCGAGTGCTCAGAACCGAAACAGCGCCAGTAGTGGCGCTGTCAGTGGTGCAATATCTGTGGGGGGACTTGGGAAGCGCGGACTGAGCTTCAGATGGCGTCGGCGCCGGTCTCGCCGGTGCGGATGCGAATCACTTGTTCCAGGTTGGTGACAAAAATTTTGCCATCCCCGATCTTGCCGGTGGATGCCGCCTTGCAGAGCACTTCGATGACCTGATCCACGCGGGCGTCTTCCAGGGCGATTTCCAGCCGGATCTTGGGCAGGAAGTCGACGACATATTCAGCGCCACGGTACAGTTCGGTATGGCCTTTCTGACGACCGAAGCCCTTGACCTCCGTCACGGTGATGCCCTGCACGCCAATTCCCGACAGCGCCTCGCGTACATCATCCAGTTTGAAGGGCTTGATTACGGCGGTGATCATTTTCATCTTGTAGCGTCCTCGTACCAGCATTTATTTTGCGGGCAGTATATGCCATTGGGCAGTGAATGGAAATTGTGGTGCAATATGCCAGCAGCATTAACCCGGCACCTGCCCGTGCCTGTGCCACTCATAGACCCCGTCACATGAATTGCCGGAGCCCCAGCATGAATCGACCCGATGAAATACTGCAACAACTCAGTGAACAGGCCTCACGGCTGATGCCGATGGCGGAGTCACTGCGCAAGGACCTGGAAGCGCGTCTGCGTGATATGTTCCAGGAGGCCTTTGCGAAGTTGAATGTGGTGACCCGCGAGGAGTTCGATGCCCAGATGGCGGTGCTGGCGCGGGCGGAACAGACCATCGCCGAACTGGAAGCCCGTATCCGCAAGCTGGAACAAACCCAACAGTAGGAGCCTGCCTTGCAGGCGACGGCTCCTTGTCGCGAGCAGGGCTCGCTCCTACAGAGAGTCGGTTCTGTAGTTGATGGCTTCCAGCAGGTGTGGCGTGGCGATGCGCGCGGCGCCTTCCAGGTCGGCGATGGTGCGGGCGATCTTGAGGATGCGGAAATAGGCGCGGGTGGAGAAGCGCAGGCGGTCCATGGCATCCTGCAACAGGGCCAGATCGGACTTTTGAAGCGCGCACAGGCGCCTGATCTGACGCGGGTTGAGACGGGCATTGAGGCAGTCCGCGCGCGCAATCTGCAACTGGCGGCAACGCATCACCTGGGCACGGATGTGCTCACTCCCCATCGCCGCCGGGTTTTCTTCTTCAAGTAATTCCTGCTGCTGTTCCCGGCTCAGCCCCGGCACTTCCACGTGCAGGTCGATGCGATCCAGCATGGGGCCGGAAATGCGCTGCTGGTAGTTTTTGACTTTTTCGTCCGGACAACGGCAACGGCCACCAGGATCGCCATGATAACCACAGGGACAGGGGTTCATTGCCGCCACCAGTTGGAAGCTGGCGGGTAAGCGCACCTGATATCCGGCGCGGGAAATCTGGATGCCGCCGGACTCCAGAGGTTCCCGCATCACCTCCAGCACCTTGGGGCTGAACTCCGGCAATTCGTCGAGAAACAGCACGCCGTGGTGGGCCAGACTGATTTCCCCAGGACTCAGCGTGGCGCCGCCACCCACCAGGGCCACTGCCGAGCTGGTATGGTGGGGCGCCCGGAACGGTGCCTGATTCCAGGTGAAGTCGTCAAAGCCCTGGCGGGCAATGGAACGGATGGCGGCCACTTCCAGTGCCTGTTCATTGTCCAGTGGCGGCAGGATGGAGGCCATGCGGCTCGCCAGCATGGTCTTGCCAGTGCCAGGCGGCCCCCGCAACAACAGATTATGGCCACCGGCGGCGGCAATCACCAGGGCGCGGCGGGCTTCGTGCTGGCCTTTCACTTCCGCCAGGTCGGGCCCGGGACGTGGCGGTTCGGCAGGAACCGGCTGGGCCAGTGGTAATCTTTCCGCAGCCTTGAGGTGAGCGCACAGGGCCAGCAGATGATCACACAGCCATACCTGGCAGTTGCCCAGCAATCCCGCCTCCACCGCATTGGCGGCGGGCACGATGGCAGTCCGGGTGCCACGGCTGCATGCCAGCACACCCGGCAGCAGACCGGCCACCCGACGCACCTGTCCATCCAGGCCCAATTCGCCCATGAACTCATGGGCCTCCAGCAAGGTATCGGGTAACTGCCCGGAGGCCACCAGGATGGTGACGGCAATGGCCAGGTCGAAGCGGCCACCGGACTTGGGCAGGTCCGCGGGCGAGAGGTTGACGGTGATGCGGCGCGCCGGGAATTCAAAATTGGCGGTCAGCAGCGCGCCACGAACCCGGTCCTTGCTTTCCCGCACCGCGGTCTCCGCCATGCCAACGATGGAGAAGGCCGGCAGGCCGACGGACAGATGGGTCTCCACCCGCACCAACGGCGCCTCGATGCCAAGATTGGCGCGCGAATAGGCAATCGCAAGTGACATCCCACCTCCTGTGCTGTGTCTGATCCCCCGCCCTGTTTCACCATTTATCCCGGCGGGTAGACCCTCTCATGCCCGGCGGGGATGGGCAGCCGCCTCTGTCGCCGCCCGACCGGCCATGAG
>JBJHAY010000230.1:0-5747 GCA_050485205.1 Gammaproteobacteria bacterium | reverse complement strand
CTCGGGCAAGTCCTGTCTGGCACGCTCTCTGCTCGGCATCTGGCCGGCGGCCAGCGGCAAGGTGCGCCTGGATGGCGCCGACATCGCCGCCTGGGACCGTGGTCAACTGGGCCCCTACATCGGTTATCTGCCCCAGGACATCGAACTGTTCGACGGTTCCATCTCCGAGAACATCTGCCGCTTCGGTGACATGGATGCCGAGAAGATCGTGGCCGCCGCCAAGATGGCGGGAGTGCATGACTTGATCCTGCGCCTGCCCCAGGGCTATGACACGGTGATCGGTGGCGCTGGCGGTGTGCTCTCCGGCGGCCAGCGCCAGCGCATCGGCCTGGCGCGGGCGGTGTACGGCAACCCCAGGCTGCTGGTGCTGGACGAGCCCAATTCCAACCTGGATGACCAGGGCGAACAGGAACTGGTGGCGGCGATTCAGCGAATGAAGGCCCAGGGTTGCACGGTCATCGTCATCACCCATCGCACCATGGTGTTGATGTGCGTGGACAAGGTGCTGGTGATGAAGGAAGGCGCCGCGCTCAATTTCGGGCCCAAGGATCAGGTGCTCGGCAGCCTGATGGGCCAGGCCGAGGCCCGCAAGGCGGCCTCCGGAGGTCAATGACCCATGAAAAATCTCATTTCTGGCAAGAACGACAAAAGCAAGGCATTGGTGGCGGCAGCCGCCAGCTCTAATCAAGCGAACAATCAAGCGGGCCTGGACAATGACCAGGAAACCACCAGCATGCAGGCACCCATGCGTGCCGGCCTGACGGTGGCCTTCCTGGTATTCGGAGTGTTCGGCCTGTGGGCCGCGCTCGCCCCCATCGAGGGTGCCGCCCATGCACCCGGCTTCGTCACCGTGAAATCCTACAAGAAAGTGGTGCAACACCTGGAAGGCGGCATCGTTGCCGACATCCCGGTGCAGAACGGGCGTTACGTGGAGCCCGGCGACACCCTGCTGATCCTGGACAGCACCCAGCCCCTGGCCCAGTTGGAAATCGCCAATGCCCAGTATCTGGCGCTGCTGGCCTCGGAAGCCAGGCTGCTGGCCGAGCGCGATGGCCTGGCTTCCATCAGCTATCCCGAGCTGCTGGGCGCCTACGGGACCACCGCCGCCAACGAGATTGAAGCCCAAAACCAGATTTTCCAGGCCCGCAAGAACTCCCTGGAAGGCAGCATCGCGGTGCTGGAACAACGGGTGGATCAGTTGCATTCGCGGGTTGAGGGCCTCAAGGCCCTGCGCGAAAGCAAGCTGGAGCTGGCGGTATCCTTCGCCGATGAGCTGGAAGATGTGAGAAAGCTGTTGGGGGAGGGCTTCGCCGACAAGAACCGGCTGCGTGAACTGGAGCGCAATCTGGCCAGCCTCAAGGGGGAGGCCGCTGAACTGCTGGCCAATATTTCCTCTACCGAGATCCAGATCGGCGAAACCCAGTTGCAGATACTGCAACAGGACAAGGAGTTCCGCACCGAGGTGGTGAGCCAACTGGGGGAAACCCAGTCCCGCATCAAGGATGTGCGCGAGCGCATCACCGCGCTTCAGGACGTGGTCAGCCGCACCGTGGTGCGGGCGCCTGTGGCGGGTATCGTCACCGGCATGCAGATCCACACCATCGGCGGTGTCATCGCCCCCGGCACTCCGATCGCCGAGATCGTGCCGCAGAGTGACGAACTGGTGGTGGAAAGCCGGGTGTCCATCATGGACATCGACCGGGTGGCCGAGGGCCAGGATGCCACCATCCGCTTCTCTTCCTTCAGTGGCCAGACCGTTCCCACCGTGGAAGGCACGGTGCTCAGCATTTCAGCCGACAGTATTCTCGACCAGCAAACCGGCATGCATTACTACCTGGCCCGGGTTGAAGTCAGTCCGGAAGGCATGGCACGCTTGCAGGGGGTGACCCTGGTGCCGGGCATGCCGGCCGAAGTGTTCATTGCCACCGGGTCACGCACCATGATGCAGTACCTGTTCAAGCCCTTGTCCAACGCCGTGGCACGGAGCTTCATTGAAGATTGATCCCAAGATGAAACCTTCCCGCATCGCCAGCTCTATTGCCCTGCTCCTTACCTGCGCTCTTGCCGACACCCCGGCGCTGGCCGCCGACAGCGTGCTGGACGACCCTTTCCGGCGCATTGATGGCGGCCGCGTCAGCACCACGCCAGGCAGCACCCTGGAGGACTTCTTCACCGCCGCCATGGACTACAGTCCGGGCCTCAATATCGCCAGAGAGCGGTGGAACATCGGCAGTGCCAGAAAGGATGCCGCCAATGGCCAGCTCCTGCCCCAGCTCAACGCCAATGCCAACATGTCCCGCAACCGCCGCGACGCCGCCGACTTCACCGGGGTGTTCGTGGGCGAGCGCTACAGCGTGCAGATGAGCCAGATATTGTTCAACTGGCAGGCTTTCTCCGCCCGCAGCCAGGCCTACCACCTGGAGAACCAGGCGGAGCTGGAATATTACGCCGAACTGGCCTGGCTGCTGACGGAAGTGGCGGCCCGCTATTTCGACGTGCTGCAGGCGGAAGACGCTCTCACCTCGGTGGAGGCGGAACTGGACGCGATACAGAACCAGGTGGATCAGGTGCAGAGTCTCTATGACTTGCAGTTGACCCGCATCACCGACCTCTACGATGCCCAGGCCCGCCTGGCCATGGTGGAAGCGGAAAGACTGGATCGCCAGAGCGAGTTGGATTTGGCCAGGGAGTCCCTGCGCTCTGTGTCTGGCATTCCCGCCGGCCCCCTCTACCGCTTGCAGGACACGGCCCAGATACCGCCACTGGACGGCAGCGTCGAGGAATGGGTGACCCGCGCGCGTCAGAACAATTACATCGTGCAGGCGCGCCAGTCCGCCTACCGCGCGGCCGGTGAAAGGGTGTCGGAACAGCGCGGCGCCTACATGCCCAGGGTCAGCCTGGTGGTGCAGCAGCTGAATTCCAACATGGGCTTCGACAACATGCCCATCAACCGTGCCGACAACACCTATGTGGGCGTGGACCTGACCGTGCCGATTTTCTCTGGCGGCAGCGCCCGGGCCGGGGTGAGGGAAGCGGTGAGCCAGCGCAACATCGCGGAGAGTGAATTACGCCAGGTGCAGCTGGAAATCATCGAGCGCACCCGTTCCGCCTACCTGCAAGTGAAATCCCATGAATTGCGGACGCAGGCGGCGCGACGTCTGGCGGAGTCGACAGCGACTTCCTATACCGCCATGCAGCGGGGTTTCGAGCTGGGGACCGTCACCAGCGTGGAAGTGCTGAATGCCCTGCGCGATCAATTCCGGGCCGAGCGCGACCTGCAACAGACCCGCTATGAGCACATCAAGGCGCGGCTGCTGCTGCAACGGGAATCCGGCAGCCTGACCGCAGAAGATCTGGTGGACGTGGGACGCTGGTTGGCGCCGACACAACCCCCCCTGTAGGATCTCGATCATGTCGCGAGCAGAGCCCTTGATGCTCCTACAGGGGGCGCCTGGGTCAGAGGTTGTTGAAGTTGAGACTGCCGCTGTCGTTGAGAAACTCCAGGTCCAGTTCCTCCGGTAACGTGGCCTGGGCCAGGGAGGCCTTGTCACTGGCCAGCCTCACCAGGCTGTTGATGTGCTGCATGGACAGCAACTGGCAGTAGGCCATGGGCAGGGCGGCCTCCCGCAACTCCACATAAACCTCGCCGGGCAGGGATTTGAGCTGCTTTTCATCGATGGAGAAAAGGCCCTCGACTTTCTTCACCTCCTCCCCCAACTTGAAGCTGATGTCCCAGGGCTGAATCAGGCCATGGCTGTCCAGCAGTTTGCAGGCCTCGGCGGTGGCTGTGCGGCTTTCCTCCACATGGTTGAGAAATCCCAGCACCGCCTTGAGCTTTTCACCAAGTTCCCCCTCCTCATCGAAGAAGGGTTCACCCTCCGCGCCATCTGTCACCAGGCCACTGGCTTCGTTGACACAGAGCACCTTCTTGCCTTCCTCGGTATTGGCAAAGAAAAAGGGATAGCCCCGGTATTGCGCCGGAGAGTACGCGGCAAACCAGCGACCATCTGGGCCCACCAGCAGATTCTGACCATTCTGTAAGCCTTGGATTGCCACCGGCAGAAAATTGCCGCCTTCATCTTTCACGAAGCCGATGGGGAGTGCCATCATGGCCTTGGGGATTTCCGCCACCACCAGGGGGCATACCGCATCCTGGGCAGCAAAGGCATAATTGGTGAAGGCCAGCCAGCGCTTGGCGCCGTGACGCTGGGGTGACACCGCGTGGATGGTGGCTTGTTCGCTCATGCTGTTCTCTCCATCTCATCCTTGGTTTTCAAGGTGCCCTTGTCATGGGCATCGGCCAGGTCCATCAGGGCGTCCGCCGCCTCCATCGACAACAACTGGCAATAGGCCGTGGCCACCCCGCCGATGCGCCGCAGGCGAATATAGTCCTGATCCGACAGCTTGTTCAGGGCTTCCTCGTCCACCTGGAACAGGCCGGTGAGGTTTACCCGCTGCCGGGTGGATTTTCTGACGTAGGTGAAATTCCAGGGCTTGAGCAGGTTCAATTCCTTGAACAGGGCACAGACTTGCAGTGTGAGATCACGGCTGTTGGCAAGTTCATTGTGGAAATCCAATACCTGCTGCAAGGCTGCGGAAGGCTTGTCCGGGGCATCGAAAAATGCCGCGTCATTCTCATCCTCGCTCACCACCCCGCTGTCCTCGTCCAGACACAGAATTTGCTGGTTCTGATCCGTGTTCATGAACATGAAAGGATAGCCCCGGTAGACGGCGGGAATGTACCCGCGCTGCCAGGCGCCATCCGGGCCCACGAACAGGTTGCGGCCATCGTTGATACCCAATACCCCCACCAGCACGAACCCATCCTGATCATTGGGCACGAAACCAATGGGCATGGTCATGGCTGCCTTGCCGAGTTCCTGGGTGACCAGGGGACAAAGGGCATCCGTGGCGGCAAAGCTGAAGCCATCAAGTTTCTTCCAGCGCTTGTTGCCATGACGGTCGTGGGTGACGGCCTGGATGTCGGGTTTAGCCATGTGGATTCCTTGCTTGTGCAGTCGAGTGGATTTGTTGAGAACCCTGGTCCTGAGGGCCAGGGAGGTCTTCAGGTTGAGATGTCAGACTGATTTGACCGGGGGGCGGTGCAGATTGCAACAACCTGGCCATGGCGGCCAGCGTGATGTCCCCCAGAGATTGGTCCGCTGCCTTTCTATCGTGGTGCAGAAAACCCTCGGCATAACTCACCCCAGGGCCCAGGGTCAGGGTGCGGGTGCGGTTGAGCGCCTTCACCAGTTCGGCGTAGTTGTTCTCGCCCAACTGGCTGAGATAGACCTCCACAGCCGCCAGCTTGGTGACCATGAAGCCGGAGATGTCCACCAGTTGGTTGATGGGGTTCTGCACCGTGATTTCATAGGCCACCGGCAGCGGCCTCTGCGCCAGGGGGATGCGGCCCAGGACCTGCCATGCCAGCAGCGCGGTGGCGCGATGGTCGGGATGGGGTTCCATGACGCCGGGGAAGAACACGGTGGCGGCACGGCTTTGTTGGATCAGGGTCTGCATGCGTGCCAACAGTGGTTCGGGATCGGCGGCGGCCAGGCCACGGTCGGGAGCGCCCAGGAAACTCAGCCCGTTCAAACCGAGGATGGCGGCGGCCTGCTCCGCTTCGCGCTGGCGGATGGACACCAGGTTTTCCTGACTGCCGCCGAGGGCGCCATCGGTCATGATCACGACTTCCGCTGGCACCCCCTCGGCGGCGGCACGCGCCAGGGTGCCGCCCCTGCCAAAGG
>JBJHAY010000229.1:0-5747 GCA_050485205.1 Gammaproteobacteria bacterium | reverse complement strand
TGAAATGGAAGACCTCTACACCGACGGCGAGTTCTGGCACTTCATGAAGACCGACGGCAGCTACGAGCAGGTGGCCGCCGACAGCAAGGCGGTGCAGGACGCCCTGCCCTGGCTGAAGGAACAATACGTCTACACCGTCACCGTGTGGAACGACAACCCCATCGCGGTCACGCCGCCCAACTTCGTGGAAATGGAAGTGGTGGAAACCGACCCCGGCCTGCGCGGCGATACCGCCCAGGGCGGCACCAAGCCCGCCAAGCTCAGCGCCGGCGCCGTGGTCAAGGTGCCCTTGTTCATTGAAGTGGGCGAGATCGTCCGCGTCGATACCCGCACCGGTGAATACCAGAGCCGGGCCAAGGGCTAAGCCGGAAATTGCAACAGGCCCCATCGGAGTGACCATCCATGGTTGACGACTGGCGGCCAACAGCCACCCTCGACACCCTGCGGCAGCGGGCGGCGCTAGTCGCCGCCATCCGCCAGTTCTTTGCCGAGCGCGGCGTGCTGGAAGTGGAGACCCCCCTGCTGGGCCGCCACGCCGGCACCGATCCCAATCTGGATCCGGTCCGCGTCAACCACGTCCTGCCCGGTGCCGAGCGCACACACTACCTGCAAACCTCTCCTGAATTCGCCATGAAGCGCCTGTTGGCGGCGGGCAGCGGTGCCATCTACCAACTCTGCAAGGCCTTCCGCGCCGGAGAAGCCGGCGCCCGTCACAATCCCGAATTCACCATGCTGGAATGGTACCGCCCCGGCTTCGATCACTGGCAACTGATGGACGAGGTGGAAGCCCTGATGCAGCAAGTGCTGGGCCTGCGGGAGATTCCCCGACGCAGTTACCGCGAACTGTTCCAGCACCATCTGGGCATCGATCCTCACGCCGCCACCACCGACCAACTGCGCGACCTGGCCAAGCGGCAGGTGGAAGCAGAATTGGGTGATGGTCACCGCGACCTCTGGCTCGACCTGCTGTTTTCCCACTGCATCGAACCCAATCTCGGCAGCGCCTGCTTCATCCACGACTTTCCCGCTTCCCAGGCCGCCCTGGCCAGAATAGAGCCCGACGCAGCTGGCGTGCCGGTGGCGCGCCGCTTCGAATTGGTGGTGGCTGGCATGGAAGTCGCCAACGGCTATCTGGAACTTACCGACGCCGATGAACAGCGGGCACGATTCCAGCACGACAACGCCCTGCGCCGTCAGCGTGGCCTGCCTGAGCACGCCGTGGATGAAAGGTTGCTGGCAGCCATGGCAAGCGGCCTGCCGGCCTGTGCTGGGGTGGCGGTTGGAATCGACCGGGTGGTGATGCTGGCGCTGGGACTGGGGCGAATCGAGGAGGTCATGGCCTTTCCATTGGCGCGGGCCTGATTTCAAGTTTCCCCAAGGCAGAGCTGCGCGATCTGGCGAGGCGAATGATTACCGAACTTTTACCGAGCTTTTACCGAACGATTACCGAAGTTTGCGCATGGTCCACTAGCTTTTGTTGCCGATGGACTCCCCCATGCGGACCGGGGTGAGGCCGTCCAGTTGTTCGCGCCATTGCATCACCCCGGGGCCGAACAGCAGAATCACGGTGGAGCCCAGCTTGAACCGCCCCATTTCCTCTCCTTTCTCCAGGTTGATGGCGGGTTGCCCGCCCCGGTAGTCCACCGCCACCGGCTGTGGGCCGGGGGCGACGGTGCCGGCCCACACGGTTTCAATGCTGGCAACGATCATGGCGCCCACCAGAACCATGGCCATGGGGCCAAAGGCGGTGTCGAAGATGCAGACCACGCGTTCATTGCGGGCGAACAGACCTTCGATGTTGTCGGCGGTGACCTGGTTCACCGAGAACAACTTGCCGGGCACGAAGACCATCTCCCGCAGGGTGCCGGTGACGGGCATGTGGACGCGATGGTAGTCCTTGGGAGACAGATAGATGGTGGCGAAGCGGCCGTTCTCGAATTCGGCGGCGCGTGCCTCGTCGCCCCCCAGCAATTGAGTGAGGGAAAAGGTGTGGGCCTTGGCCTGCAGCAACTGGCCGGCCTTGATGTCGCCGATGGCGCTGACCACGCCGTCGGCGGGGCTGAGGATATGATCCTCGCCGGGTGCCAGGGGGCGGGCGCCGGGTTTGAGTTCGCGGGTGAAAAAATCATTGAAACAGGCGTAGTCCTCGGCATTGACCTGACGCGCCTCGGCCATGTTGACGCCATAGCGGCGGATGAAACGGCGGATGAACACTTGTTTCAGCCAGGGCCGGGTGCTGTGGGCCAGTTTGCCCACCAGGCGCGACAGCAGGTGTTGCGGCACCAGGTGCTGAAAAAGAATGAAGAAAAATCGACTCATGGGCTTGCATTGACTCCGTGTTGGGCTTGCCGTGCTGGCCATCCGGCCTCAGGTTTCCACCGGGGTATGGGGCAGGTTGCCCCATTCCGACCAGGACCCATCGTAAGCCCTGACGCTGGGAAAGCCCAGCAGCCTTGCCACCAGGTAGCTGAGGCCGGAACGGTGGTGGGTCTGGCAGTGGGTGATGATTTCGTGATCGTCCTCGATGCCCAGGGTGTTGAGCTGGGCGCGCAGGGTGTCCAGGTCCTTGAGGCGTAGATTGCGATTGCGGTCCATCAGTTCCAACCAATCCAGGTGGCGGGCGCCGGGGATGTGGCCGAGTTTGACGGCGGTCTGGCGCAGGCCGTGATATTCCTCCGCCGAACGGGCATCCCAGATGCTCACCTTGGCAGTGTCCAGGTGTTGCAGGATGTAGTCCACGTCGGCGATGTACTGTGAGTGTAGGCTCACTTCCAGCTTGTCCGGCGCCGGGCTTGGCGTCGTGGTTTCCTGGGTGACGGGGTGCCCCTCTTTGTACCAGGCGTGCAGACCGCCGTTGAGGTAGGACCAGTGGGGGTGGCCGATCATGTCCAGGGTCCAGAGCAAGCGTCCGGCCCAGCCGCCGCCCTCATCGTCATAGGCGACGATGTGGCGCTCGGGGCTGTAACCAATGCGGGTGAGCAGAGCTTGCAGTTTTTCCTTGGGCGCCAGCTTGCCAGTGGCTGGGGGCACACCGGCCACCAGTTCAGAGGGACTGACGTGGATGGCGCCGGGGATGTGAATCTGGGCATGGGTCTGGGCCTGGGACAGATCGATGATCAGCAGGCGTGGATCACCCAGCAGGGGTTCCAGGGCATCCGCTTCGAGAAGGCGGGGCAATGTCAGGGTCATGGGGTCTCCTGGACCGAAGTGGCGAGGATGAGGCGGTAACTTTCCAGCCGGCATGGATCGATTTCACCACTGGCCAGGGCTTCCAGCAGGCGGCAGCCGGGCTCTTGCTCATGGCGGCAGTCGCGGAAGCGGCACTGGCCCAGAAAGGGGTGGAAGTCGACGAAGCCCTCAATCAGGGATTCGCCGGGCAGATGTTCCAGGCCGAATTCGCGGATGCCGGGGGAGTCGATGAGGTCGCCGCCCTCGGGAAAATGAAACAGCCGCGCCGCGGTGGTGGTGTGGCGGCCCTTGTCGACGCCACCGGAAAGTCCCCCTTCCAGGGTGTCGACGCCGGGCAGCATGGCATTCACCAGGGCTGACTTACCCACCCCCGACTGACCGGCGACGATGCTGGTGCGGGTGGCGAGCAGGGCCTTGAGGGCGGGCATGCCCTCGCCGGTGTGGGCCGAGACTTTGAGCACGGTATAGCCGATGCGGTGGTAGAGGCTGGTGAGGTCGTCGAGACTGGCGCGGTTGTCCTGCTGCAGCAGGTCGTATTTGTTGAGCACGATCAGCGGTTGCACCTGGATGTGATGAGCTGCCACCAGGTAGCGGTCGATGAGATTGCCGTGGGGCTCCGGCAGTGGCGCGATCACTATCACCAGGGTGTCGATATTGGCGGCTACCGGCTTTGGCTCCTGGCCACCGCTGGGCCGGGTCAACAGAGTCTTGCGCGGCAGGCAGGCCACCACCACGCCGTAGGGATCGCCTTGCTGCCAGATCACCCGGTCACCGGCCACCAGGGGTTCCAGGTTGGTGCGTTGATGACAGCGGAAGATGGTGCCCTTGTGTTCTCCTTCCAGGGCCTCGATGTCCAGTTGCTGGCCGAAGTGGGTGATGACCAGGCCGGCCTGCTCGGGGCCGAGAGGGCCTTCCTGGGAAACTGCCTGATCCGCCTTGCGGCTGGCGCGCTCGGTGCGCCGTTGCTGGATCTGCTCAATGCGGGAGAGCTGGCGCTGGGAGAGCTGCTTTTTCTTCATTACGCGCGGGAAGCGTCTCGCATCCTGTGGGGGGTGGCTGGGCAATACCGCATATTATGTAATTGGCGCCGAGGTCACAATAGCGGGCGACGGCAGCTTCAGTGTCGCGCTGCGCGGATCATGGAAGTCCGGCTCTGGGCCGGGGTGTGACAGGGCCCAGAACGAGTCAAGGCCATGGTGATCTTGCAGTACGGCACAGAGAGCCACACACAGGGTGGTGGTGGTTGGGATAAGGCCGTCCAGGTGCACCAGGGCCTGAAGTGACAACGAGTCGTCGCGTCGTAGCAGGCTGATTTCAGGTGGTTGCGCCGGGCTGAGTGCTCGCATGCCGTGGCGATAGCCATCAAACCGGTACAGGGCCCACTGGGTGGAAGGGGAGAGATTGACTTCAATGTAGCCTTGTTCGCCGGGAATTCTCAGGAAGGCCTCGCAGCAGGTTTGGCGCCAGAGTTGGTGCGCCTGGGTGGGCTCGGATGGCGGTGGCAGGCGCAATCGCTCGACTGCCCCGTCGATGCGAAAGCGCAGGGCCAGCAGCTTGTTTTGTGGGCGGCTGGCGTTCACCGTGACTTGCCAGGGAAAGTGAGTATTCCCATGGGGTTGCAGCAGCATGAGCGGCCTCTGATGATGGGTTTCTGTGTTGCAGCAGGACGAGTGGTACAAGATCCGGGTTCAGGCGTTTGGGCGGATCAAAACGCATATTATGTAGTGAAGGGCTCTGCTACAATCGCGCCATGGATAAAAAGCAGCACTTAATCTGGATTGACCTGGAAATGACCGGCCTGGTGCCCGAGTCGGACCGGATCATCGAAATCGCCACCATCATCACCAATACTGATTTGCAGATCATTGCCGAAGGCCCGGTGCTGGCCATCCGGCAGTCTGATGCTGTGCTTGGTGGCATGGATGACTGGAACAAGCAAACCCATGGCATGTCGGGCCTGATTGAGCGGGTGCGGGTAAGTCCCACTGACGAGAGTCAGGCTGAGCAGATCACCTTGCAGTTTTTGTCTCAGTACAGTGATCGTGGCTTGTCGCCCATGTGTGGCAACAGCATCTGCCAGGACCGGCGTTTTCTTGCACGCTACATGCCCACGCTTGAGTCCTTCTTCCACTACCGCAATCTTGATGTCAGCTCGGTCAAGGAGCTTGCCCGGCGCTGGCGTCCGGATTTGATGGAGAATTTGAAGAAGGAAGGCAGCCATAAGGCTCTGGATGATATTCGGGATTCCATTGAGGAGTTGCGGTTTTATCGGGAACATTTCTTCAATACCAGCCGGCCCCGCAAATCGCCCGTGTAGGGCTCGGCCGCCCTCGAGACCGGTGGTTCTAGTTGGCTTCGGTGGTTTTTTGTGTCACCCGTCCTTTGGTGGCCAGTCCTTTCTCGGTGTTCGCCTTCTGCTTCGTTGGCTGTTTATCTCGTTACCAGCCCTTTGCTGGTCAGCCAGGGAGCGGCACCCCCTTCCCCCCGCCTTCAGCCTCCGGACGCCGCCAGGCCGGCGCTGCGGAACTCGTCGCTGCGCTCCTCAGACAGTCCTCGCT
>JBJHAY010000228.1:0-5793 GCA_050485205.1 Gammaproteobacteria bacterium | reverse complement strand
GCTCAATGGTCCCTGGGACAATCCCACGGCTGGCTTCCAACCCCCGCGCGAGCTGAATCTGCCGGAGTACCCTGGCGGGGAAATCCAGGATTCAGAACCTGAACAGCCGTGAAATGTGGATTGGTGGGCAGTACTTGGCTGCTTCCAGCTGTATAATTTGCTGCTTTTGCTAGCCCGATGTTGCACCAGCCTTCCTGCTACGGCCCAACCCAGGCCCTGCGCGACTTTCCCCTGACGTAGGCAATTCCATGGATAAAAGCATAGTCACAAATCTGGCGGCCCTGCTGCTGGCCGGGTTTGGGTATTGGCTGCCCGAGCCCGTTGGTGCCCTGGTACTGAGTGCCGGACTTTTTGCCCTTTCCGGGGCTGTTACCAATTGGCTCGCGGTTCATATGCTGTTTGAGCGCGTCCCTGGGTTCTATGGCTCCGGGGTCATCCCCGCCAGGTTCGAGGAGTTCAAGGCGGGTATTCATGCCTTGGTCATGGAGCAGTTTTTCAGTGCCGAAAATCTCGGTATTTTTTTTCGCCAAGCCATCAACGACCAGGATACGACTGATTCCCCCCTCGGCGGGCTGATGGACAAGGTTGATCTCGACCGGGCTTTCGACGATCTCATCCAGGTAATTCTCTCGTCAGGCTTTGGTGGCATGTTGAACATGTTGGGAGGAGAAGCGGCGCTGGAGCCCTTGCGCAAGCCTTTTATCGCCAGAATGCGGAGTTTCTTGATGGAAACGGCATCCAGCCGCGAATTTGGCGAAACCCTGAGAGAGGCGTCCAGTCGTGATCTGAGGAGCCGGGTGGAGGCAGTTGTAGCCCACCGCCTGGCGGAGCTGACGCCAACCCTGGTGAAGGAGATTATTCAAGGCATGATCAGGCGCCACCTGGGTTGGCTGGTGGTGTGGGGTGGTGTTGTTGGCGGCCTGATTGGTTTGTTGGTGGGCCTTTCCAATCTATGAAAGCTGCCTGGCACTGATATGGACTTCACATTCAAATTTTTCATTCAAAGAAAAAGGCAAGAAATGTGAATTTTCTTGCGTTTGTCGCAAAATACGCCGTTTTTGGCTGTTCAGTACTGGCTAGCAATTGCGTTTTGTACTAAAATCTGCGCCTGTCAAACCATGACAATTACTGGTGATTCAATAACCAGTGCCCCGGTAAACTTTGAAATTACCGATACCCCTGGGCTTTCAAAGACCGGTCCCCCTCTTAATTAATAAGACAACGTTCGAGGTGAATTCGAATTATGGCTAGACCAGTTGAATTTGAACGTGAAGATGTGCTGAGCAATGCAATGGAGCAGTTTTGGCGTGAAGGCTACGAAGCCAGTTCCGTGCAGAAGCTGCTTGATGTCACCGGCATCAACAGAGGCACCCTTTACAACTCTTTTGGTGACAAGGACACGTTTTTCAAGTCCTGTCTGGATAAATACAACGAACAGATGAAAATCATCATTGATGGCACGCTGGGCAACGCCGAGATGAAGGGATGGCAAGCCATTGAGGCTTATTTTGATGCCTCAGTGGTCTCTGCTCCAGCCAAGCAGCGCAACCTGGGCTGTTTGCTGGTCAACTCTGTGTGCGAAAGTATCAATTGGGACAAGGAGATACAGAAACTCCTCAAAGCTTCCCTGAATAACATCCGCAAGGCTCTGTTGGGCCGGGTCAAGGAATTGGACAAAGCGGGACAGTTGAAAAAGGGAGTTTCCGCGGAAATGGCGGCTGACATCCTCATGAACGCTCTCAACGGTCTGCGGGTACACGCCCGCGGTGGCAAGACGCCCAAACAATTGGCGGAGCTTGTTGCCTTTACCGTGGCTTCCCTGAAGAAATAATCCAGGAAAGATCAGTAGTCAATGGCCCCGGCGGTGATCCCGCCGGGGCCATTTGTTTTTGGATTGGCGGGTTTGTACCCGGTGAAGAAGCTGTTATACTCGGCTCCATTGACCGTGTGTCAGCCACCTTGCCGGAGATTGAGCAGCATGAAGACCGTCGCCAGTTCAGTGATCAAGAAGAAGAAGGACGAATCCAACATCGATTTGACCCCGATGCTTGATGTGGTCTTTATCTTGTTGATTTTCTTCGTGGTTACCGCCACCTTCCTGAAAGAAACCGCCCTCGACATCCAGGGTCAGGATCCCAACAACAACCCGCCGCCCCCCAATGAACAGGACAAAAAGAATGTTCTGATTCAGATCGACAACCGTGACCAGATCTTCTTCAATCAGGAGCGTATTGATCTTTCTGCTGTACGCGCTAGGATTGCCCAGGTCCGTGCCGAAAACCCTGAGGCCGCGGTGATCATCAAACCCCACCGCATCTCCAAGGCCAATACCCTGGTTACCATCATGAACAGCTCAAGGGAAGCTGGCGCCTACACCATCACCGTGGTGGAGTAAAACGCCGGCGGGCAGACTTCAGGGCTGCTCCATATCCGATACAAGCAAAAAGGCCCGGGTTTTCCCGGGCTTTGCATTTGAGGAACGCACGTCGGAGGGGATGATCATTGAAAGCCAGACAGATCACGATTTTATTGTCACTGGGCCTGCTGGCTTGCGTGGCCAGCGCGCAACTGGCGCCAGCGCGGGTTTACCGCGCCGAGGTGGTGGCGGTCTATCCCCATGATCCCAATGCCTTCACCCAGGGGCTTGTCATCCATCAGGGGCGCTTGTATGAAGGCACTGGCCGCAATGGCGAGTCGTCGTTGCGTGAGGTGAACCTGGAAACAGGGGAAATTCTGCGCCGCCATAATCTTGCCAATCGCTACTTCGGCGAGGGTATCACCGTGATGGGTGATGCCATCTACCAGCTTACCTGGCGCGAAAATACCGGTTTCATCTACGATCTGGAGACTTTTGCCACCCGAGGCACCTTTTTTCTGGCGGGGGAGGGTTGGGGCATCACCAATGATGACCAGCACCTGATTGTGAGTGATGGCAGTGCCTGGCTGCGCTTCCTGGACCCGGACACCCAGCGCGAGGTGAAGCGGGTGCAGGTTCGCGATGAAGCAGGTCCGGTGGACAGGCTCAATGAGTTGGAGTATATCGATGGCGAAGTCTGGGCCAATGTCTGGTATGAGGATTATCTGGTGCGCATCGATCCGGACAGTGGCCGGGTCAACAGCCGGGTTGACCTGTCCGGACTGCATCCCCGTCGCCGTTCCGCGGACGATGTGCTCAATGGCATTGCCTGGGATGCTGCTGAGCGGCGTCTGTTCGTGACCGGAAAATTGTGGCCAAACCTTTATGAAATCAAGGTCTTGGAGCCCTGAGTCAAGATTGGTGAGAACGCCGATTTGCAAGTTGGTGGCGATTCTCGCCCTGGCTGCCGTCTTGAGTGGATGCGACACTCTGTCCTATTACGCTCAGGCCGCCGGAGGACAATTTCACATCCTGCGTCAACGCCAGCCCATTGACAGACTGTTGCGGGATGATGCCACGGATGACGCGCTCCGGCAGCGGCTTGTCCTGGTGCAGGAAGCCCGTCGCTTCGCTGAGCAGGAGCTGGCTTTGCCGCTGAAGCGCAATTTCAGCACCTATGTGGATCTGGGCCGCCCCTACGTGGTCTGGAATGTCTTCGCAACCCCTGAATTCTCTCTTGATCCGGTCACCTGGTGCTATCCGGTGGCCGGTTGTGTCAGCTACCGGGGATATTTCTCGGAAGCAGGGGCCGAACGTTTTGCCGCCTCGCTCGGGGACAGTGGCCATGATGTCTATGTGGGCGGGGTGGCCGCCTATTCCACCCTGGGCTGGTTTGCCGATTCAGTCCTCAACACCGTGATCAACCGCCAGGACCACCAGCTGGCCAGCCTGATATTCCATGAGCTGGCCCATCAGGTGGTCTATGTGCCGGGTGACACTGTGTTCAATGAGAGCTTTGCCACCACAGTGGAGCGCGAGGGGCTACGGCGCTGGATGGCCTATCGGGAACTCAGTGACGAGGAGGCAGATGGCATCATAGAGGGCATTCGCCGTGATGAAAGCCGCCGTGAGCAATTCGTGGCACTAGTACAATCTGGCAGTTCGCGGCTGCGGATCCTGTATGACTCAGATGTTCCCGAGGCGGAGATGCGAGGCCGCAAGCAGGCTGTATTTGCTGACATGAAGGCACAGTATGCCGCCCTCAAGCAGTCATGGGGTGGCTATACGGGCTATGACGCCTGGTTTGCCCGGGACCTCAACAATGCCCAGTTGAGTACTGTGTCCACCTATTTCAATCTGGTGCCTGCATTCGAAGCCATGCTGGCGCAGGAGGATCATGATCTGCCACGTTTTTATCAGGCGGTCGATGACTTGTCCCGGCTCAGCCCCGCGGCGCGCACTGCCTATCTCAGGGAAAGAATACCGGCTCGGCTTACGGGAGAGCTGTGATTGATGTCAGGCTGACAAATCAGGCATCAGGGCCGCTGTGGTAGAATTCCGCCAATTTTCAATGATAGCGAAGGAAATTCCATGATCATCAAACCCCGCGTCCGTGGCTTCATGTGTGTGACCACTCACCCGCTTGGCTGCGAAGCCAATGTCCGCCGCCAGATCGACTACGTAAAGCAGCACGGCCACATTGACGGAGGTCCGAAAAAAGTACTGGTGATTGGGGCTTCCACCGGCTACGGCCTGGCGTCCCGCATCGTTGCCGCCCATGGCGCCGGCGCGGCTACCCTGGGGGTATTCATGGAAAAGGAGGGCAGCGAGACCAAGCCAGGCTCGGCAGGCTGGTACAACTCCGCGGCCTTCCACAAGTTTGCCGAGGCGGATGGACTCTATGCCCGCAGCGTCAATGGTGATGCCTTCTCGGACAGCTTGAAGCAGGAAGTGATCGACATCATCCGCCAGGACCTGGGCCAGGTAGACTTGGTGGTCTACAGCCTGGCGGCACCCCGGCGTCAGCATCCAGTCAGTGGCGAGGTCTTCAGCTCCACCCTGAAGCCCATTGGCAAGGACATCACCTTGCGCGGCATCAACACCGACAAGGAGGAAATCCAGGAAATGTCGGTGGCCGCCGCCAGCCCAGAGGAAATCGCCGGCACCGTGGCGGTGATGGGGGGCGAGGACTGGCAAATGTGGATCGAGGCCCTGCATCAGGCCGGTGTGCTGGCCCCTGGCGCCAAGACCACCGCCTACACTTACCTGGGTGCCGAACTGACCTGGGACATCTACTGGAACGGCACCATCGGCGCCGCCAAGAAGGATCTGGACCAGAAAGTGCTGGAAATCCGCAAGCTGTTGGCTGCGGACGGTGGTGATGCCCGGGTATCAGTGCTGAAGGCAGTGGTGACCCAGGCCAGCTCCGCCATTCCCATCATGCCGCTGTACCTGTCGCTGTTGTTCAAGGTGATGAAGGCCGAGGGAAGCCACGAGGGCTGTATCGAGCAGGTGGACCTGTTGTTCCGGGAAAGTCTCTATGGCGCCCAGCCGCGGCTGGATGAAGCCGGACGCCTGCGCGCCGATTACAAGGAGCTGGCGCCCCATGTACAGGAACAGGTGGCGGCCCTGTGGTCGCGGGTGGAAACCGACACCATCGGGGAGCTGACGGACTTCGCCGGGTACAAGCGAGAGTTTCTGCAGCTGTTCGGCTTCGAAGTGCCGGGCGTGGACTACGAGGCAGACGTGGACACCCTGGCTCCCATCCGCAACCTCACCAGCTCTCTCTAGCGGCGCCCCCTGCTTCGGGCCCCCCCCCCCCTCTGTATGTAGGAGCGAGCCCTGCTCGCGACCCCTCGCTCCTACATAGAGAGGGCCGCAAACACTAGCTCCTGCACAGCTCAGTATTCCTGCTCGATTTCCTCATAGAAACCGGA
>JBJHAY010000227.1:0-5815 GCA_050485205.1 Gammaproteobacteria bacterium | reverse complement strand
ACAGTGGTGAGTCCTTCAATGGCGGCACCTGGAACCTTATGCTCAATGTCACCAACTTGTTCGATCGCCCACCCCCGATCGTAGCCAATTACGCTTCCAGTGGGGTTGCCCAAAGCTTGCCAAACGGGTATGACTTGTATGGCAGACGTTACCAAGTGAGCTTGAATATGAGCTTTTGATAGAATTTTTCCCTTGAGCTTGCAGGGACATCTTTAATAAGTCGATGGGTTAAAGATGTCTCTGCTCTTTTTTATTGGGGTCGGGAGTAAACTATGAAAATTGACAAATTACTTGCAATATTGGCGGCGTCATCCACGCTGATGATTACCCAGACTGGCTATGGCCACCATTCATTTTCAGCCCAGTATGACAGTGACAAGCCTGTCAATCTGACAGGCACCGTGACCAAGGTGGAATGGCAAAATCCCCATGTCTACGTTTACATCGATGTGATGAATGAAGATGGCGAATATGCGCAGTGGGCCTTGGAGTTGGGTGCTCCGGCTGTATTGACCAGAACTCAAGGTTGGACTCGTTCTACACTGCAGATCGGCGATGAAATCAATGTCGAAGGAAGACTGGCCAGAGATGGCAGCAATCTGGCCAATGCCAGAAATGTGACGCTGGCAAGTGGAGAAACCCTGGGTGCAGCATCCAGTGAACAATTGACACCTTGAATTGCTTATCAAAAGGGACTGGACTGGAGGAGAGGGGATGATAAAGACTTGGATGAAATGCCTGGCACTGATGCCTTTGTTTGTGGTTGGGTCATGTGGTGATGTTGGAGAAGCCCCCGCTGTTGCAAATACAGTGGTGAGTACAGAAGATTCTCAAGTGCCGCGTTTGCCCAACGGACAAGTCAACCTGGGACTTGTGCCGGGGGACAGAGGTTTCTGGGGTAGCAGTGGCAATATCTACCGCAGGGGAAGGCTCAATTTGCAGACCAACCTGCTGGAAAGTGAAATCCCTTTTCAGCCCTGGGCCAAGGAGTTGTATGACTTCAGGGCAGCCAACAACCATAAGGATGACCCCCACGCCCGCTGCCTGCCCGGTGGCCCCCCGCGTCTGGTGGAAACCGTCAATGGTTTCGAAATACTGCCAATGCCGGATATTGATCGGATTTACTTCGCCTTTGGGGGTGGCCCCCGAACCTGGCGGGTGGTCTATCTGGATGGACGTCCCCTGCCCGACATCGATGATCCGGATATGATTCCCACTTACATGGGGTATTCCACTGGCAGATGGGAAGGCGATGAGTTGGTCATCGAGACCAATGGTTTCAATGAAAAAACCTGGTTTGCCCAAGGCGGGCTCCCTCACACCCGCTACTTGCGGTTGACAGAGAGGATCTCCCGACCAGAGTTCAACAGGCTCAAGTATGAGGTTACCGTGGATGATCCTGGTGCCTATACCCGTCCGTGGAGCGGTGGTTTCTACGTCGAGTGGACGCGGCAGGGCTGGGATGGCAGTGATGTCGCCGAGATTCATGAATACTTTTGCCAGGACAATAACCGCGATGTGATGCACATGATCGGTAACTGAGCACAGTGTTAGTCGATACGCTACGGATATCCGGTGATCACTGATTTTGGAGCATGATATGAACATACAGGATAAATCACGATCTCCACGCAACTGCATGGGGATGGCTTTGCTGGTAATGCTGTCATTATTCGCTTCCGCGGCCTGGTCGCAGGAAGGTCACCCTCTCACCGGCAGTTGGAGTGGAGAGCGCTTGCTTGGTACTCAGAAGTCCAGAGTATTGCTGGTGCTGGAGTTGCAGCGTGATCAGAGTTTCGATGGCTATGTGCTGGAAAGGGGGCGCCGCCTGCCGATCAAGCGCGTTTCACTTGATCCAGCCTCCTGGACCGCGGTCATTGAACTTGACGATGACGCCGAGGATGCTTACATCATTGACGTTGCCATCGAGAATCTTGGTCCCGCTTTTGGCAGAAAGCTGGTGGGCAGTTGGCGGGCCGGTGATCAGGGTGGAGACTTCCAGCTTGAAATGAATTGAGGACAGAAAAAATCCTGGCCCGGTCGCTTGAGAGACTGAAGCCAAATCATGATAAAAGCCGTCGTGCACTCTTGTACGACTGCCCATATGAGGCTACGCTGGGCACTCACTTCCTATCAAGAACAAGAAGAGGAGCCTCCCATGCCTCTCATAGATTTCAACCTCAACGGTCAATCCACCACGGTGGAAGCGGATGAGCGCATGCCTCTGCTATGGGTCCTGCGTGATGTCCTGGCCTTGACCGGCACCAAGTTCGGCTGTGGCATGGCTCAGTGTGGGGCGTGTACGGTGCATCTGGATGGGGCTCCGATTCGCTCCTGTGTCACGCCGGTTTCCGCCATTGCCGGTCGCGCCATCACTACCATTGAAGGCCTTGGCCAAGGCACTGGAGAAGTGGTGCGGCAAGCCTGGCTGGATCTGGACGTCCCCCAGTGCGGTTATTGCCAGTCGGGACAGATCATGTCTGCCACCTCCTTGCTGAACCGCAATCCAAATCCCAGCGATGCCGACATCGATGAGGCCATGAAGGGCAATATCTGCCGCTGTGGTACCTATCAGGCGATTCGTGAGGCCATCCACCAAGCGGCTGTACAGCTGGACGCGAACAAAACTGGAGGTGAGGCATGAGCAGGAAAGCCAACACCCCCTCCTGCGGCAGCCATCAGCCTGGCCTGGAGAGCAAGACTCCCTTGGCCTTGAACCGCCGTGGTTTTCTCAAGGCTTCCGCCGCCATGGCCGGTGGCTTGTTGCTGGGGATAGGGCCGGATGGGGCCATTGCCCAGTTTGGTCCGCAGCCCATCGCCCCGGCATCCTTCATCCATATTGCCACTGATGGCACCATCACCCTCACCATCCACAAGCCAGAGAATGGCCAGGGCGCTGAAACCGCCATCGCCATGTTGCTGGCTGAAGAGCTGGAGTGTGACTGGGAACGTATCAGAACCGTGTTCGCTCCCATCGACCCCAGGGTCTATGGCGGCCCCTTGCAGGGGACTTTCGGCAGCATGGCGGTGCGCACCAGCTGGGAGCCCATGCGTCGCACCGGCGCGGCCGCGCGTCAGATGCTGATGCAGGCCGCGGCGGAGCAGTGGGGCATCTCTCCCGAGCGTTGCCGTGCCGACAACGGCGCGGTGATCAATCTCGACAGCAACGCGCGCCTCGAATATGGGCAACTGGCCACGGCGGCCGCGCGCCAGCCGGTGCCGGAAGGTCTGGCACTCAAGGACCCTTCCAGCTTCCGTCTGTTGGGCAAGCCTATCAAGCGCCGTGACACTGCCATCAAGATCAATGGCCGCGCGGTCTACGGCATCGACATGCAATTGCCCGGCATGCTCCATGCCGTGGTGGCTCGCTGCCCAGTGATCGGCGGCAAGGCGCGCAGCTTTGATGCCAGTGCCGCCATGCAGGTGGCAGGTGTACGGCAGGTGTTGGAAATTCCCCATGGCATAGCCGTGGTGGCCGACAATACCTGGGCCGCCATTGAAGGCCGCAAGCAGTTGAAGGTGGATTGGGACGAGGGTGCCAACAGCGGCCGTGACTCGGCGGGCATTCGTGAACACATGTGGTCACTATTGCAGGAGCCGGGGCCGGTTGCCACCCATCAAGGCGATGGCGAGGAGGCCTTGAGCAGGGCCGACAAGGTAGTGCGCGCCACCTATGAAGCACCCTATCTGGCCCATGCGCCGATGGAGCCCTTTTCCGCGCTGGCGGTGGTCGGCGCCGACAGTTGCGAGGTCTGGACCGGCACTCAGATACCTGGCCTGGCCCACAGTTCGGCGGTACAGGCCAGCGGTCTGCAAGCCGATCAGGTGAAAATTCACACCCTCTACATGGGCGGTGGTTTTGGTTCCCGGGGTGGTGGCCAGTGGGTGGCGGAAACCGTGGAAATCGCCAAGCGTCTCGATGTGCCGGTAAAGCTCAGCTGGACCCGTGAGGATGACATCCAGCATGACCGCTATCGTCCCGCCTCCCTGGCGGTGCTCGCCGCCGGCCTCGACCAGGATGGCTGGCCCCTGGCCTGGACTGGCAGGGTCACCTGCTCCACTTTCACTGGACTCAATGCCGAGGGCATTGATCGCGAAGGGGTGGCGGGCCTGGCAGATCTCCACTACGACATTCCGCATCAGCATTTTGAATACCGCGAGCCTGGCATCCCCATTCCCACCAATTACTGGCGTTCCGTGGGACATTCCCAGAACACCTTCTACGCGGAAAGCTTTCTCGACGAGTTGGCGGTGGCCGCTGGTCGCGATCCGGTGGAGTACCGGCGTCATCTGCTGGCCAGTGATCCGCGCCTGCTGGGGGTGTTGAACCTGGCGGCGGAGAAGGCTGGCTGGGGTCAGCCGTTGCCGGAAGGGCGTTATCGTGGCGTGGCGGTGGCCAACTGCTTCGGCAGTTACAACGCCCAGGTGGCGGAAATTTCCCTCACTGGCGACAGGCTCAGGGTGTATCGGGTGGTATGTGCCATCGACTGTGGTCAGGTGGTGAATCCCCACGGTGTTGAGCAGCAGATGCAGGGCGGGATCGTCTACGGCCTCAGTGCCGCCTTGCGTGGCAGGATCACCCTGGCTGGTGGCCGGGTGGAACAGTCCAACTTTCATGACTACGAGCCGCTGCGCATGGATGAAATGCCTCATGTGGAAACCTGGATAGTGCCCAGCAACAGTCCTCCTGGTGGAGTTGGTGAAGTGGCCACGCCAGCTATCGCGCCGGCGGTGGCCAATGCCGTGTTTGCCGCCACCGGCAAGCGTCTGCGCAGTCTGCCCCTGATTTTGTAGACCGCTCCCTTCGCCATCTGGTGGGAGATGGTTGAGCGGAGCTGTACAGGAGGAGCGGTTTGATTCGTCAGGGTCGCGAGCAGGGCTCGCTCCTACAGAGGGGAGGATAGGAGAATGGGGTTGTCATGACAGTTGCGACAAGCATAGCCGCGAGAATTATCACGAGAATTACCGCGAGAACCACCGCGAGAGTTGTCACGAGAATTTCCAAAAGAGCACAGTCCGTCCTGCTCGTTCTCCTCACCGTCCCGTGCGCACTAGCCCATGCCACCTGTGCGCCCGGCATGCCGTTCGACCCTGCATCCGGACCCGCCTGGCGGGGCTGGAGTCATGACCTGGAAAATACCCGCTACATGCCCGCCGAGGCCGCGCCACGCCTTGGCGATCCCGCCAATCTGGATGCATTGCAATTGAAGTGGGCCTTTGGCTTCCCGGAAGCCAGGTCGGTGCTGGGACAACCCGCGGTGGCGGGCGATCGGATATTCATCGGCGTCGATACCGGCGAGGTCCATGCCCTGGGCCTGGAGGATGGTTGCAGTCACTGGGTATTCAAGGCTGACAGTGGTGTCAGAACCCCTGTCATTGCTCAGGTGGATGAGGAGTGGCGGGTATTCTTTGGTGACATGAGTGGCAATGTTTACGCCCTTGACGCAGCCAGCGGCGCCTTGCGCTGGCGTACCCGGGTCGAAGACCACCCCGCCACCCGTATTACCGGCTCGCCCCAGGCTTTGTTTTTGCCTGATGATTCCCATCCCTATCGTCTGTTCGTGCCAATGTCTTCCAATGAGGAGGGCATGGCGGGCAATCCCGACTATCCCTGTTGCACTTTCCGGGGCAGCGTGGTGTCGCTGGATGCCCGTGACGGCGCGCAGGTGTGGAAGACCTATGTGATCGAGACCGAGTCCGGGGAAACCCTGCCGGGCAAGTTCGGCCCTTCCGGGGCGGCCATCTGGAGCCCACCCACCTTGGACCCCGGCCGTAATCTGGTGTACGTGGCAACGGGAGATGCCTACAGCGCCCC
>JBJHAY010000226.1:1803-5847 GCA_050485205.1 Gammaproteobacteria bacterium | reverse complement strand
GCATGCCTCATCTGGTGTGTTACGCGGTAAAGGCCAGTTCCAACATCGCCATCCTCAACCTGTTGGCGCGCCTCGGCGCCGGCTTCGACATCGTTTCCGAAGGTGAACTGGAGCGGGTACTGGCGGCTGGCGGCGATCCCGGCAAGACCATTTTTTCCGGGGTTGGCAAGGGCGCCGAAGAAATGGCGCGGGCGCTGGAAGTGGGGATCCACTGCTTCAACGTGGAATCCCAGGCGGAGCTGCACGTACTGGCGGATGTGGCCCGCTCCCTGGGCAAGACCGCGCCGGTATCGCTGCGGGTCAATCCTGACGTGGATGCCAATACCCACCCCTACATCTCCACCGGCATGAAGGATAACAAGTTCGGCATCGATTTCGAGCAAGCCCTTGCCATCTATCAGGAAGCCGCGGCGCTGCCGGGCATTGAAGTGGTGGGCGTCGACTGCCATATCGGTTCCCAGTTGACCAGCATGGCGCCCTTCCTGGATGCCCTAGACCGCATGCTGGCCTTGATCGATGCCCTGAGCGCGGCGGGTGTTCCAATCCGTCATCTTGATCTGGGCGGTGGCCTGGGTGTGCGCTATGACCAGGAAGACCCACCGGCGCCAGCCACCTACATCAACGCCGTGCGCCAGCGCCTGCTGGGCCGCGATCTGACCCTGGTACTGGAACCGGGCCGCTCCATCTGCGCCAATGCCGGGATATTGCTGACCAAGGTGGAATACCTGAAGTGCACGCCGCACAAGAATTTCGCCATCGTCGACGCCGCCATGAACGACCTGATCCGGCCCGCCCTCTACCAGGCCTGGATGGAAATCGTGCCGGCACTGGACCGCGGCCCCGAACATCATCGTGAACACGCCCTTACCTGGGACATCGTGGGCCCAGTGTGTGAGTCCGCCGACTTCCTGGGCAAGAACCGCATTCTCGACATTGATCAGGGCGACCTGCTGGCGGTGCGTTCCGCCGGCGCCTACGGCTTCACCATGAGCTCCAACTACAACACCCGCAACCGCGCACCGGAAGTGCTGGTGGACGGCGCCAACGCCCACCTGATCCGGCGCCGCGAAACCTATGCCGATCAGTTGGGGCTGGAGTCCCTGGTGGAGGATGCCAACACGCCATGAACAACATTCAGTTCACCAAGATGCACGGCCTGGGCAATGATTTCATGGTCATCGACCTGGTACGTCAGGAAGCCCATATCACCCCTGAGATCGCCCGCCGCCTGAGTGACCGCCGCACCGGCGTCGGCTTCGACCAGATGCTGCTGGTGGAACCGCCCACCGACCCCAACTGCGACTTCCGCTACCGCATCTACAATGCCGATGGCAGCGAAGTGGAACACTGTGGCAACGGTGCCCGCTGTCTGGCGCGCTTCATCAAGGACAAGGGCCTGGGCGTGGGCAACCGTATCCGTTTGCAGATGGCCCAGGGCCATATCGAGACTCGGCTGCTGGACAATGGCCAGGTCACGGTCAACATGGGCGCGCCGATTCTGGAGCCCGCCGCCATTCCCTTCACGGCAGCGCAGCGCGCGGTGACCTATCCGCTGCATGTGGCGGAAACCGGGGAAGAGCTCATCATTTCCGCTGTCTCCATGGGCAACCCCCACGCCGTGATGGTGGTGCATGATGTGGACACGGCACCGGTGCAAACCCTGGGGCCGCTGGTGGAACAGCACCCCGATTTTCCCAAGCGGGTCAATGCCGGTTTCATGCAAGTGGTGAACCGGAGTAGAATCCGGCTACGGGTTTATGAACGCGGCGCCGGCGAAACCCAGGCTTGCGGCACCGGAGCCTGTGCCGCGGTGGTGGCAGGCAACCTGCGTGGTCTGCTGGAAAACCGGGTGGAAGTGGCGTTGCTGGGTGGCACTCTCAATATTCAATGGGACGGCGTCAATGCCCCGGTGCTGATGACCGGGCCGGCGGTGACTGTTTTCGATGGACAAATAACATTATGACTTCAGAGAGCCAGAAGCGCCTGGACGACATGCCCACCGAGCCGGACCAAGCCCAGGTGGCCGACTACCTGGCGGCCAACCCCAATTTCTTTCTGGAGCATCCCGACCTGCTGGCGGCGCTCACCATCCCTCATCCCAGTGGCCGCGCCATTTCCCTGCTGGAACACCAGGTGAATGTGCTGCGCGAACGCAGCCTCGCCATGGAGCAAAAGCTGGATACCTTCGTGCTCAATGCCCAGGCCAATGACGCCCTGTTCGAGAAAACCAGGATGATGATACTGGAACTGCTCAAGGCCTCGCTGGGGGAATTGACCGGGGTGCTGGCGCGCAGCTTCAATCAACAGTTCGCCACCGATGAGTGCCGACTGCTGGCCATCGGCAACGAGTTCGACGGCCAGTTGAGCCTGCCTGTGCTGGAGCACAATCCGGCCCATGAAGCCCTGGGCCAGTTGTTCGAGAAGAAGCGCGCGTTCTGCGGCGAACTCACCACCATCCAGCGCGATCTGCTGTTTCCCGACAGTCAGCACAAAGTTGTCTCGGCGGCCCTGGTGCCAATCCACCCCGGCTCCGGCAAAACCTTGTTGCTGGCGCTGGGCAGCCGCAAGCCTCAGCACTTCAATGTCGGCCAGGACACTCTGTTCCTCGACTTCATCGGTGAGGTGATCGCCGCCCTGCTGTCACGCCAGGCCGACTGAGCTGGACATGAGCAAAACCTCCCGGGAGCCCAGTCCCAACCACGGCCACTTGCCCGTGGTTTCCATTGTCATCCGCACCCTCAACCGTCCAAGCCTGTTGCAACAGGCGCTGGCTTCCGTGTTGGCCCAGGATCATCGCCCCCTGGAAGTGGTGGTGGTGAATGACGGCGGCGAGGATGTCAACGCGCTGCTGCCCGACCCCGCGCAACAGTCCGGCCTTGCCGTCAAATACATCAACCTGGTGCCAGGCCGGGGCCGTTCCCACGCCGCCAATATGGGCCTGGAAGCCGCGAGCGGCGACTTTCTGATGTTGCTGGATGACGATGACTGGATCGATCCCCACCATGTCTCGGCACTGCTGACAGCCCTGAGCGGGAATCCCGGCCATATGGCCGCCTACAGTGCCGTGGTCACCGTTGGCGAAGATGCAGACTTCCAGGCCCACGAATTCCGCGAGCCCTTCGATCCCCAGCGGCTGCTGTTCGAAAACTACATTCCAATTCACGCGGTGCTGTTCCGACGCCATGCCTTGGATCAGGGTTGCCGCTTCGATCCTGATTTCGAGCGCCTGGAAGACTGGGATTTCTGGCTTCAGGTTTCCAACCTGGGGCCTTTCCTCTTCACCGATGTGTGCAGCGCTTATTACAGAATTGCCAGCGCCAGCGGCTTTGGCGCGAAGCGCGAAGACAATGAAGACCAATACCGTCTGGCCCTGTACCGCAAGTGGCTGCGGCAGTGGCGTGATGAGGCAATACTGGCACTGTTCGACCGTGGCCGCGAATATCCCAGAATTGCCCAGCTGCGCAACTCCCTGGATGAAAAACAAGCCGCGCTGACGGTACGTGAAACCCAGGTGCTGGAATTGAACAACCGCATGTTGCAGATGCATGACAGCATGGAAAAACAGCAGTTGGAAGCCATCAACCTGCAAAACCAGATCAGCACCCTGCACCAGGAGATCGCCATGATTTATGCCAGCCGCAGTTGGCGGCTGACCAAGCCTTTGCGCCATGCTTCCACCGCCATGATGATCTACCGCAACGAGGGCGCGCGCGCGCTGGCGGGAAGAATCTGGCGCAAGCTGTTTACTCCCCGCGCTGTGCTGCCAGGCATTGCCACCGGCCATGCCATCGCCACACGCTGGCAACCACTGGAGTTTCCACAGCACGATCAGCCCCTGGTGTCCATCGTGATCCCGGTCTACAACAAACACCTTTACACCTTCCACTGCCTCTCCACTCTGCTGGCCAACAGCACGGACGTGGCTTACGAAGTGATCGTGGTGGATGATCAGTCCCAGGACGAAACCCCTGAGATGCTGGCGCAAATGCAAGGCATCAGCGTGATCCGCAACCACAGCAATCAGGGATTCATTCACTCCTGCAA
>JBJHAY010000226.1:0-1793 GCA_050485205.1 Gammaproteobacteria bacterium | reverse complement strand
GTTCAACAACGACACCGAGCCCACGCCGGGCTGGCTGACGGCGCTGCTGAAAACCTTTGAGGATTTTGCCGATGCCGGCATGGTGGGGGCGCGCCTGGTCTATCCCAATGGCGTGCTGCAGGAAGCCGGCGGCATCGTCTGGCAGGATGGCTCGGCCTGGAATTATGGCCGCAACGACGACGCCAACAAACCCGAATACAGCTACTGCCGCCAGGTGGATTATTGCTCCGGCGCCTGCCTGATGATAAGGACCGATGATTTCAAAACCATGGGGATGTTCGACTCCCACTATGCGCCCGCCTACTATGAAGACACCGACCTGGCCTTCCGGGTACGTGCCGCCGGGAAAAAAGTCTACTATCAACCTGGTGCCACCATCATTCATTTCGAGGGCATCAGTTCAGGCACTGACACCAGCACTGGGGTGAAGCGCTACCAAGACGTCAACCATGGCAAGTTTTTTGAACGCTGGCAGAAAACCCTGGAACAGCATCGCCCTTCGGGAGCCTTTCCCCATTTGGAAAAGGAACGTCATATTGAAAAACGCGCCCTGGTGGTGGATGCTCGGATTCTGATGCCGGACAACGACTCCGGCTCGCTGCGGATGTTCCGTTTGTTGCGGATTCTGCAGAAACTCGGCTACAAGGTCACCTTCGTGCCCGACAACCTGGAATACCATCCCAAGTACACCCGTGACATGCAGGCGCTGGGTATTGAGTGTCTCTACCATCCCTATGTGAAGGATCTGGCCACCTACCTGCATCATCATGGTCACCTGTTCGACGTGGTACTGCTGAGCCGGGTGGATGTTGCCGAGCGTCACATTGCCGTGGCACGCGAGCGCTGTGCCCGCGCCAGAATCCTGTTCGACACCGTGGACCTGCACTTCCTGCGCGAGCAACGCCAGGCCGAGCTGAGTGGTGACAAACTGATGCTGGAAGCCGCCATGGTGCGCAAGCATCAGGAACTCAACATTGCGCGCCAGGCCGACGTCACCCTGGTGGTAAGCCCCGTGGAAATCGAGCTGTTCCAGCAGGAAGCGCCAGACCTCAGCCTTGCCTTGCTTTCCAACATCCACGATGCCGAACCCACCGGCAAGTCATTTGCCGAGCGCGGCGACATGCTTTTCATCGGCAGCTTCGAGCACCCACCCAATGTGGATGCCATGCTCTGGTTCATCAAGGAAGTGCTGCCATTGTTGCACGCCAGCAGACCTGACATCCGCTTGCGGGTCATTGGCGCGAAGCCCCCCAGAACCATCACCGCCCTGGCCAGCGACAAAGTGCTGGTGGAGGGCTTCGTCAGCGATATTGAACCTTTGTTCAATGATATCCGGCTGTCAGTGGCACCACTGCGCTATGGTGCCGGCGTGAAGGGCAAGATCAATTCCAGCATGTCATACGGAGTGCCGGTGGTGGCCACTACGATTGCCGCCGAGGGCATGGACTTGTGTGATGGCGAGGATGTGTTGATTGCCGACTCACCCGAGGCGTTTGCGGCGGCCATTGTGCGGGCTTACGAGGATGAGGCGCTTTGGGCGCGGCTGGTGGAAGGTGGACGGCGCAATATCGAGCGTTGCTTTTCCAGTGCTGTGGCCGAGCGCCAACTCAAGGACATCCTCTCCCTGTAGGAGCGAGCCCTGCACGCGAACTCTTCCACTGTAGGAGCGAGCCCTGCACGCACTCTTCCACTGTAGGAGCGAGCCCTGCACGCACTCTTCCACTGTAGGAGCGAGCCCTGCTCGCGACTGGTGGTAGTAGCTGGCCTCAATGGCTTGTGCTGTGATGCAAGCT
>JBJHAY010000225.1:0-5857 GCA_050485205.1 Gammaproteobacteria bacterium | reverse complement strand
GTGGTTGTGCGTGTAGGAGGTGGTGCATGCAGGAGCCTTCCCTGCAGGCGACCAATCCGGTCGCGAGCAGGGCTCGCTCCTACAGGGGATTAGAAATCGAAGTCGTCGAAGTCATCACCGCGCATGGCGGCGGCATCGGCACCCTTGATATTGGCGTTGGCGCGCAAACTGCCGAGGAAGGCATTGAAGTCCGCAGTGCCACCCTGCTGGGTCACGAAATTGCGCATGGCCTGCATCTCCTCCGGCGCAACACCTTCAGTGGAGCCGGGGACCACACGATCCAGTTGCACCACGGCATAACTGCCGTTGTTGAGCAGGAAGCCGCGAATATTGGGCATGTCGTCCTGGGGATAGGCCATGCGGAACACGTTTTCCACCAACTCACGTTCCAGAATAAAACTATCTCGACGCAATCCTGGCAAGTTGCTCCATACCAGATTATGTTCGGCCATCAGAGTCTCGGGGTCCTGACCTTCCCTGAGAGCATCGACAATATCCCTGCCCCTCTGCTCTACCATGCGCCGCAGACGCTCGGTACGCAAGGTGATGTCGATCTCGCCCCTTACCTCGTCCAGGGACCGGAGCTCAGGTTGGCGGTGATCGATCACCCTCAGGACCAGACTGCGGGAATCATCCAGTGCCACCAGATCGCTGTTGAGCCCTTCCAACACATCCAAGCTGAAGGCCTGTTCAATGACTCTGGGATTCGACGTCACACCAACCCCGCCACTACGACCGAACAGGGTACTGGTCTGAATTTCCAGGCCGGTGGCAGCAGCCGGTTCCTGCAGGTCGAGCGATTCAAAAGCGAGATTACCCAGGGTCTGGGCTTGCTGCAGATAGCGGGTTTCCACCTCACGACTGCTGAGTTCACGGATGATGCGCTCGCGACTGTCCTCCAGGCTCGGTACCTCGGCCTCGCTCAATTCAGTCAACTTGATCAAATGAACACCAAATTCAGTCACCACTGGGCCGGACACTTCATTGACCGCCAAGGCCTGCAAGGCAGCCTCGAATTCGTCCACGAAACTGGTGCCTGTGGTATAACCCACATCGCCACCATCCTGGGCAGAACCCAGGTCATCGGAAAATTCGGCTGCCATGTCCTCGAACGATTCGCCAGCATCGATGCGTGCCTTGATCTCTTCTGCCAATTCGCGCGCGGCCTGAATTTCAGTATCAGAGGAAGCTTCCAGCAGAATGTGGGCAGCCCGACGCTCGATGCTGGCCTGGGCATTGGCAAGATCTTGCTGGTATTGGGCCTCGATCTGGGCCTCGGAAACCTCTACCTGGGCGAACAGGTCGTTTTTGTCCAGCAGCAGGTACTCAATCGCCACCTGCTCCTCGCGCATGAAAAATGCTTCGTTTTCCTGATAGTACTGCTGGATTTCAGCGTCCGTGATTTCGATCTCGGCAGGATCCGTGCCCTGGTTGATCAGTGTGTAATGAATGTCTCGGGCCTGGCGGGTGAGAGCCGCGATCTGCTCGATTTCAGCAGGCGTCACGAACGCGGATTGTGAGTATGCCACTACCAGTTGATTGAGCAGCGCCTGCCGCCGCAAGGAAGCCCGGAAAGAACTTGGCGTCATGCCATTACTGGAAAGAATTGCCTGTGCCAAATCATTATTGAACACACCATTGAGTTGAAAATCGGGAATTCGTGCAATCTGGCGATCAATGGTCACTGAAGAAATTGCCATTCCAGAATCGGCGGCAGCCTGGAACATCAGTTCCTGTTGAATCAAATCATTGAGCGCCATTTGCCGCACAAGGCCTTCGTCCAACAATGAGGGATCAGCAGCATCATCACCCAGCATTTCATACAATTCCTGAAATTTCCGCTGGGCCTCGAATGTAACCTGAAAGTCAGTAATTTCAACACCGTTGACCGTGGTAACCGGCTGCTGATTGATGAAGGTGCCGACAATGGTTTCAACACCGAAAAGTGCAAAAACGGCAATAATGAAACCAATGAATATCTTGGCGAACAATCCCTGGATGTTGTCACGTATTTTCTGAAGCATGGTGTAACCCGGTGTGCTAGAAAAGTAAAAGGCGCATCATGGATGCGCCCGTTACCGTTAGGACTTTTTAAGCCTGCCTACTATCTTGCCTGGTCTGCCTGACACAAGGACCCTGGCAAGATTTATACCGCCAATATCAGTTAACCGCGTCTTTCAGGGCCTTGCCGGCCTTGAAGGAAGGCACCTTGGCCGCGGCGATATTGATGGGAGCGCCGGTCTGTGGGTTGCGTCCGGTTCTGGCGGGACGTTCCTTCACTGCGAAGGATCCAAAGCCAACCAGTGCTACCGTATCACCTGCCTTGAGAGCATTGGTGACGGCGTCGGTCATGGCGTCAATGGCTCGAGCTGCGGCAGCCTTGGGCAGATCAGCAGCTTCCGCAACGGCATCGATGAGTTCTGATTTATTCACGTTATCCCCTTCTGGTTTGTTAGAGAAAGTTAATGGCAGTTATGCAGATCCAGTGAAGCAAACAACGACCCGGCCAGCACTCCGCAAAGCGAGTCACTTTATACCAACAGCCCCTTTCCCGTGTCAACAAAGGGACTGCAATAGTGCTGGCTTTAGTGGGTATTAATCGGCTTTTTACCCTTTTCGCGGGTTTTTTCCCGGCCATTTTTGCCAGTACCCTTGTCACCCTCCTCCACCTTGGTTTCAGACTGAGGCGCGGGCATGGATTGCAATGCAATCTGTAACACTTCATCAATCCACTTGACTGGCTTGATTTGCAAGTCTGCCTTGATGTTGTCTGGAATTTCCTTGAGGTCCCTCTCATTTTCCTTGGGTATCACCACGGTTTTGATATTCCCGCGATGGGCCGCCAGCAATTTTTCCTTCAGGCCGCCGATGGGCAGTACTTGCCCACGCAGAGTGATCTCACCGGTCATGGCCACATCCTTGCGTACTGGAATGCCGGTAAGCACGGAGACGATGGCGGTACACATGCCAATGCCGGCGCTGGGGCCATCCTTGGGCGTCGCGCCTTCCGGCACGTGAATGTGCAGATCCTTGTTTTCGTGGAAATTATCGGCAATTCCCAGGCTTGCGGCGCGACTTCTCACCACCGTCATCGCGGCTTGGATCGATTCCTGCATGATGTCACCCAGCGAACCGGTCATGATGGTCTTGCCCTTGCCTTTGTTGGCCACTGCCTCGATGGTGAGCAATTCGCCTCCCACCTGAGTCCAGGCCAGGCCGTTGACCTGGCCTATGGCGTCGTTTTCCTCGGCCTTGCCATAGTCATACTTGCGCACGCCAGAATACGTTTCCAGCAAGTCTGAAGTGAGCTCCAGGGTCTGCTTGCGCTTTTCCAGGATGTGGGCCTTCACTACCTTGCGGCATATCTTGGCGATTTCCCGCTCCAGACCACGAACTCCGGCCTCCCGTGTGTAAAAGCGTATCAGGTCAAGAATGGCGGCTTCGGTGAATACAAGTTCCTTCTCATCGAGACCATTGGCGGCTTTCTGCTTGGGAACCAGATAGCGGCTGGCGATATTGAGCTTCTCATCCTCGGTATATCCCGGGAGTCGAATCACTTCCATCCTGTCCAGCAGTGGACCAGGGATGTTCATTGAGTTGGACGTGCAGATGAACATGATATCGGAGAGATCGTAGTCCACTTCCAGATAATGATCATTGAAATTGTGATTCTGCTCGGGATCCAATACTTCCAGCAAGGCAGAGGCGGGGTCGCCACGGTTGTCCATACCCATCTTGTCCACTTCATCCAGCAGCATCAGCGGGTTCTTGACTCCAACCTTGGAAAGTTTCTGCAAAATCTTGCCGGGCAGCGAGCCGATGTAGGTACGACGGTGGCCGCGGATCTCTGCTTCGTCGCGGACGCCACCCAAGGCCATTCGTACAAACTTGCGGCCAGTGGCCCTGGCAATCGACTCACCCAGTGAGGTCTTGCCGACACCGGGAGGGCCCACCAGGCACAGAATCGGCCCTTTGAGCTTTCTGACTCGTTTCTGCACTGCCAGGTATTCCAGGATGCGCTCCTTCACATCCTTGAGACCGTAGTGATCATGTTCCAGGATTTGTTCCGCCTGATTGAGGTTGGAGCTGATCTTGGTGCGTTTTTTCCAGGGTATATTAACCATCCAGTCAATATAGGTGCGTACCACCGAGGCTTCGGAAGACATCGGCGACATCATCTTGAGCTTGTTCAATTCCGCAGTTGCCTTGGCCTTGGCCTCCTTCGGCATGCCGGCTTCCTCGATGCGACGCTTGAGTTCCTCGCCCTCATTGGGGGCGTCGTCCAACTCTCCCATCTCTTTCTGGATCGCCTTCATCTGCTCATTCAGGTAGTACTCGCGCTGACTTTTCTCCATCTGCTTCTTGACGCGGCCACGGATGCGCTTCTCCACCTGGAAGATGTCGATCTCCGCCTCGATCAGCCCCATCAGGTGCTCAATGCGGGGTTTGAGATTCACCAACTCGAGAATGTTCTGCTTTTCCTGCAACTGCAGGGCCATGTGGGTGGCAATGGTGTCTACCAGACGACTGGGGTCATCGATGCTGGTGATGGAAGTCAGTACTTCGGGCGAAATTTTCTTGCTCAGCTGCACATACTGGTCGAATTGAGACAACAGGGAGCGTACCAGTATCTCAGTGTCCTTTTCCTCCACGGTACTGCCGGTGAGCATCTGCACCTCGGCGCGATAATAGTCCTCGTCGAACTGCAAACCACGAATCTGCACCCGCTCGGCACCCTCCACCAACACCTTGACGGTGCCATCGTTCACCTGCATCAGTTGCAGCACAGTGGCCACGGTACCGATCTGGTAGATGTCTTCCTTGCGTGGATTGTCCTCGGCATGTTGCTTCTGGGCGGAAAGCACCACCCGCTTGTCGCCATTCATGGCAGCCCTGAGCGCCTTGATGGATTTTTCCCGGGCCACAAAAAGAGGATGGACGATTTGAGGATAGACCACTACGCCACGCAGGGGAAGAAACGGCAGAATCAGGGAGGATCGGGTTTCGTTTTGCATCATTCAACTATGCTCGCACATTAGATTGCGCCACGCTGACTTGTGGCAGTTGGGGAGGATATCCCCGCGGGCCGCCCAGGGCCAGACGTGGTGAGCGCTTTGGCCTTGGGACGGGGCGGCACTATTCCTTGGCGGCCGCCTTGGAAGGTTTATCGGCAGATTCATACATCAATAAAGGCTCGGATTCTCCGGTGATGACCGCTTCATCAATCACAACCTTTTTGACGCCTGACTGCGATGGGATGTTGTACATAGTATCCAGCAGCACTGACTCCATGATGGAGCGCAGCCCCCTGGCACCAGTCTTCCGTTCCTGTGCCTTGCGGGCAATGGCACGCAGGGCATCGTCACGGAACTGAATTTCCACACCTTCCATTTCAAACAGCTTGGAGTACTGTTTGACCAAAGAGTTCTTGGGCTCCTTGAGAATTTTTACCAGGGCGTCCTCGTCGAGTTCATCGAGGGTGGCGATCATCGGCAAACGGCCTACAAACTCTGGGATGAGGCCGTACTTGACCAGATCTTCGGGCTCCACTTCGCGCAGGGTCTCGCCCACTTTCTTTTCCTTCTGCGGGCTGCGCACCTCGGCAGAGAAGCCAATGCCACTCTTTTCAGAGCGGTCACGGATGATCTTGTCGAGGCCGGCAAAGGCGCCACCACAGATGAACAGAATGTTGGCGGTGTCCACTTGCAGGAATTCCTGCTGCGGATGCTTGCGCCCACCCTGGGGTGGCACCGAGGCAATGGTACCCTCGATCAGCTTCAGCAGGGCCTGCTGCACGCCCTCTCCCGACACATCACGGGTGATGGAAGGGTTGTCGGACTTGCGGGAGATCTTGTCG
>JBJHAY010000224.1:0-5870 GCA_050485205.1 Gammaproteobacteria bacterium | reverse complement strand
GTAACCTTCTGTTTAGTGAGGATTTATTGCCCTCTCTGTTCTACGCCCGCGACCGTTATCTCAAACCCGGTGGCACATTGATCCCCGACCGAGCTGAACTGATCGTCACCCCGGTGGAAGCCCGGGACATCCATGACAACCACATAGGCATATGGTCAGAACCCAACCAAGGTATAGACTTCTCCCCTGCCCGCGCCTTTGCCGCCAATGAGATCATCTGGCTCGACCGGAAAAATCTTGAGGTCAACAAATTGTCCACCGGGGATCCACTTGTAAGCCTGGATCTAATGGTTGCCGACAATGGCGACTGCCTGGGGGAGACAAGGCTGATCGTGACGCAGGGTGGCCTTTGTCATGGCCTTTTGTGTTCAATCAGAATAAAACTTTTAGATCAATGGCTCAGCACAGACCCAGACGATCCGGATGTGCACTGGTCGCCTGTCTTGCTGCCGCTGGATCCTCCCATGCCAGTGATTGAGGCAGCGGAGATCAATGTATCACTGCAACGCCCATTTCGCGGTGACTGGACTTGGTCTGTCAGAACTGGAAACGCCGTACGCCGGCATTCGACATTCCTTGCGAACCTTGATGGCTCAAACCGTCTACGGAAGGTTGCACTCACGACAAAATCGCAGCTCAACAACCGGGGTGAACAGTGTCTTCAGGCATTGACTCTGATGAAGGAAGGCAAAACCAACGGACAAATCGTATCGGCGCTGGCTGACGCAGCCGATATCGCTCCTGGTTCGAACGAAAGAGTCCTCTCACTGGTGCAGACACTGGCCCTTCGCTATGGTGAATGAGCGCTTGGGGGTTGTATGAGCTGTATTGCCGGCATCGTGAACCTTGACGGCCAGCCAGTGGATTCGTCCGTTCTGGGTGCCATGATCAACACCATGACAGCGCGGGCGCCCGATGGCGTGGGACAGTGGTGTTCGAACCATGTTGGCTTTGCGCACGCACTTTTGCGGACAGATGCCAGAGCCCCCCTGGAAAAACAACCCTGCACCCTTGAAGGCAGGGTGTGGATCACAGCAGACGCCCGCATAGATGGACAGGAAACCCTGCGGGCCACCCTCAAGTCCCATGGTCGAGCCATTACCCCCGCCACCACGGATACTGAACTAATACTCCACGCTTACGCTGTGTTTGGCAAGCAGCTGCTAGATCACCTTATAGGTGATTTTGCCTTTACCATCTGGGACAAAGACCAATTCACTCTGTTTTGCGCATCTGACCATTTTGGTATCCGCCCGCTGTATTACGCTCAGATTAATGAAACATTGCTATTCGCCAGTGAGGTGGATGCTCTTCTGATGCACCCCCTTGTCAGTCGTGACTTGAACGAAACAGCCGTTGGAGACTTCCTGCTCTTTGGAGGTTACCTTGAGGCTGAAATGACTATCTATAAGGATATCCATCGACTGCCAGGCGCATCCACGATCTGTCTCAGCAAGCAGTCACAACCCAGGGTTTCAACATACTGGAAGCTGGAAGAGCCGCCACTGCTGGCCAGGATGTCTACCGAGGACTACATCAATCAATTCAAACACTTATTTGAAAAAGCCGTCCTCGACAGAGTGAGAAGTGACAATGTTGCACTGGAGATGAGCGGGGGAATGGATTCAACCTCCATTGCTGCCGTGGCCAAGGCACACGCAGAGAGCGGCACCAAACTCACAGCCTACACCAATACAGCCTATCCCCTTCTTACCGAAGACAAAGAGGCCTATTACGCTGAACAAGTAGCATCTTTTCTTAACATACACATTCGGTTCGGGGATTTGAGTTCATCGAGATTGTTTGACCGTAGCGGCAGTAAAGAGTTAGCTACATCCCAGCCCTATCCAGCCGAAAATTTCGCATTTTGCTACGAGGTATTGAAGTCCGTTACTGATAATGGTGCAAGAATCATCACCAGCGGCTTCATGGCCGATTCCCTTTTCGCCAATCACGGCTCATATTATACTAGATTATTGAAAAATAGAGAGTTATACAGAATAGGGAGCGATTTGATTTCTCATATCCGACTACACAAAACCTGTCGAGGTACGGGATTGCGGACGCTTTTCAAGACCAGAGGTAACAGTAATCCAGTATTAGGTCCACTTCCCAAATGGCTTAACCTGGATTTTGTAGCACGGGAAGATTTAAGTGAACGCTGGCAATGGCATTGGGAATGCTACAGCCGCGACCGAACTATCGATCAGCTGCGGCGACCCTGGTTAATACATCATTTTCGTGGCTATGAGGTGTTCAAGCTACCCTTGGTATCCAGATTTCCCTTTATGGATCTACGCGTTGTGAAGTTCCTCTCAGCTGCACCCAACTACATCAAACACAACAAACTTGTCTTGCGTCGCGCCATGGCAGACCTGTTACCCAATGATGTGCTTACAAGACCGAAGGAAGGCGTCCCAGGTGACATTTTACGGATCAAGTTATCGCGCGGAATGTACGAGCATCCACCTACCAGTCTTTGCATTCTGTCAAAAACTGATTATGTTGATCCCGAAGCTTATCTCGTTGCTTTTCAATGCTTCCTTAAAGGAGATGGCCAAGAGTCCACATTCTGGAGCAGCTTTATCCTTTTGCCGCTTGCGCTTGAGCTATGGCTGAGCCAAAATCCAACTACCGGAGGGTAACTATATGAAGACAAATATCAATATCAGCGCACCTCGTCCATTTGAGAGTCATCCCCCCAAAGCTGATTACCGCTCGCCATCACTTATGTGTTTTGGGCCAGTTAGGTTATTGACCCAAAGTGGCACACAATTAGCTACTAGTGATGGAGCTTCAAACTGCACAGGGTCAGGAAATTCAAACATGTCGTGCATGGTCGTTTAGCGTTTGAATTGAGACTGGCTAATGAGCTTGGCTCTGTGTGCCAAGCAACACAAAAGATGCATTAGCGATCTGTGGAGTTTTTGACATATGCCAGATTTGATAGCAGCAAGGGAGTATATATCCCGAGCTGAGATCGATTACTTGCATTCCGTATCAAAGCCTTTTCACCAGTTGTTTCTACTGCCAGGAAACCCTTGGGTAACCTTCTATCGGATCCCCGGTAGAGGGTACTTGATTAGCTTCCAACAGCTAGCCGACTTCACCATCTCCTCGGATGGACGAACAATTGGAATATATGTGAAGCTAGGCACAAGCGCCCATACAGCCGAGCACCTGTATCTAAATCAAGTCTTGCCCCTAGCATTGAGCCGACAGTTCAGGTTGGTATTGCACGGCGCTGCAATCGAGGTCAAAAGAGAATCCATTGTTCTAGTCGGTCTTTCCGGCAGAGGAAAATCTACCTTAACCGCCAGTTTCGCGCACGCTGGCCACCGGTTCCTCACCGACGATGGTTTACTGCTAAGTTTCGTTGACAACAGATATCAAGCACACCCCAGCCACCCGTCGATAAGATTGTGGGAGGACTCCCGTGATGCCTTGTTGCCAGTGTGTACACATGAAGCGCCGTCTCTGGACTATACGCGCAAAGCTCGCCTGTTACTGGAAAGTATGGCTGACTTCTGCCCTGTACCACTGTCGATCAAGGTTCTCTATGTTTTAGGTGATGGTCAAAAGAATTCAGTGACCATTGAACCGGTCAGTTCAAGAGACGCAATTGTGGAGCTCGTCCATCACTCTTTCCTACTGGATATCGAAGAACACGAAATGCTCTCTCACCACTTCACCCAACTCACCGATCTGGTCAAAACGGTGAAGGTCTTCCGCCTCGACTACCCGCGCCGCTACGACTACCTGCCGGAGGTTCGCCGGGCCATTCTGGAGCACGCCGCCAGCCTGTGAATGGCCACACCCCGCACGCGCCGGGGTTAGGGTAGAATCCCGCCATGAAACCCACCCGCCTGCTGCCCATCATCTCCCCGCCCTGGCGGGTGCTGGCCCTGTGCCTGGCGCTGTTGCTGGTGGGCAGCCTGCTGACGCTGCTTAACCCCTGGATTGCCGGTCAGCTCACCGGCGAGATACTCGGCACTGAGGATGGATTCTTCCCTTCCATGGAAATACTGCTGCTGGCCTGGATAGGCCTGTTGGCGCTGCGCAGCCTGGTGGGCTTCGCCAGCAGCTACATCACCGGTAGCGCGGCGGAGGAGGTCTTGGCAAGGCTGCGCTCCCGTCTCTACGAACACCTGCAACTGTTGCCGGTTAGTTACTACGACGACCGGAAGCGGGGAGATGTCCTCAGCATCCTCACCACCGATTCGGCCATCATCAGCAACTTCGTTACCGGCACCCTAGTTCATCTGCTGCCCATGGCGTTCACCTTCTTCGGCGCCGCTTTGCTGATGGCCTGGATCAACCTAAAGATGGCAGCGGTGGTCATTGCCCTGTTGCCGATCTACGCCCTGGCCATGAAGATCATCGGCCGCCGCCTGCGGCCCCTGTCCAGGGAATGGGTGGATGCCCATGGACAACTGGTGGCCCATGCCGAGGAGAGCCTGGGGCTGCTGCCCGCCATCAAGGCCTATACCCGCGAGGCCCATGAGCTGGAGAGTTTCACCCGCAAGAACCAACACCTGCTCAGCTTGTCCCGCCGTCAATTGTGGATCTATACCCTGTTGCCCCCCGCCACCGCCCTGTTGGCCAGCCTGGGGTTGCTGCTGCTGGTGTGGCTGGGATACAACGAGATCACCAGCGGGGCTCTATCGGCGCCGGAACTGGTCAGCCTGCTGTTCTTCGCCATGTTGATGAACCAGCCCCTGGGACAATTGGCCAATGTCTATGGCGAACTGCAACGCACCCGTGGATCCGCCGGGAGGATACTGGCCTTTCTGGATGAGCAACTGGAACCCGCTGATGATGAAGGCAGGCCGCTGGTGGTCAAGGGTGGCGCTATCAGCTTCAAGGACGTCAGTTTTCGGTATCCTGCAAACAGTAATTTTGTTCTGAACAGGCTAACTTTTGACATTAAAAGCCGTGAAACTGTCGCTATCGTCGGCGAAAATGGCGCCGGCAAAAGCACCCTGGTGCACCTGTTGATGCGCCTGGTTGAACCCGAGGCTGGTCACATCACCATCGATGGCGCCGATATTGCCAGCGTCTCCCTCAGCAGTCTGCGCGGACAGATCGGTCTTGTCGCACAGCATACCCTGCTGTTGAACGGCACCGTTGCGGAGAATATCGGCTGGGGCAAGGCCTTTGCCACCCGGCATGAGATCGAGCAGGCGGCGCGGTCGGCGCGGGCCCACGATTTCATCGCCGCCCTGCCAAAGGGTTATGAAACCCTGATCGGTGATCAGGGTCTCAAGCTGTCCGGTGGTCAGCGCCAACGGCTCTCCCTGGCTCGTGCCCTGCTGAAAAACCCTCCCATCCTGGTGCTGGATGAAGCCACCTCCATGTTCGATCCCACTGGTGAGGCCGAGCTGTTGCGGGACTGCCGAGACATCTTTGCGTCCCGCACCGTCATTCTCATTACCCACAGGCCCGCCAGCCTTGCCCTGGCGAATCGCGTATTGCGTTTGCGGAATGGCGTTGTGGAATCGGTGGACGATGTGATGCAGTACCTGAAGATTGGTGGAGTTCGAGCAGGAGACGCCGACCAGCCTTTGTAAAGATTTGTGTGCCCGGGCACTGAAACAGCATCGTGCTGTCCAACCGTCGATAGCAATTGGGGGTGGGTGGCTTCACCACCCGGTTTTTTTGCTACACTGGCATTGCTGCGTCATCCGGGAGACTCAATTCGATGAAATTAAAATTGCTGTCCATTGTGATTCTGGCCATTCTGCCGCTGACCCTGTCCGCGGCGCCAGCGAAGCCCCTGGAAATCACCCCGGATCAGGTCAAAACCACCCTGGAATTGCTTGATCAGCTGGGTTCCAAGCACTACCACACCCTGCCGCTGGATAACGAAC
>JBJHAY010000223.1:0-5874 GCA_050485205.1 Gammaproteobacteria bacterium | reverse complement strand
GTATATTCTGCAACGACCTGCCCTTTAAACACCCTTGAGAGGTGGACAATGATCCTTTCTAGCTTGAAACGCTTGGTTGCCTATTGCCTCGTTTTCCAACTTTGCTTCTCTGCTGTAAATGCCTTCGCCCAGGATGCCAATGGCTATGTGGTTGATAAGCAGTGGGCTAAACTGCCGGCGGGTATGACGTGGGATGGTCCTACGACATGGGTCGATACTGATGGTAGAGGCAATGTGTTGGTATTCGTACGTACCGCCCCTTACTTCAGGATGTTCAATCGTGAGGGTGAGTTCATCAGGGCTTGGGGCGAAGATGGCTTTTTTCAGACCGCTCATAGTGTTACTTTCGATCCCGATGGTTTGATTTGGGCAACAGACTCGGCTGGGCATGTCGTATACAGATTTGACCTGGAGGGGAATGTACTGTTGACTCTCGGAACCAAAGGGCTTGCCGGAGATAATGAATCACGAGAACTGTTCAATCAGCCAAATCATGTCAGCATTGCGCCGAATGGGGATGTCTACGTGACAGATGGTTATGTGAATTCGCGTGTTGTACATTTCAGTTCTCAAGGAGAGTTTATTCGCATTATTGGAGGTGAGGAAGGCGACGCTCCAGGGCAGCTGAAGGTCCCACATGGCGTTGCAGTTGATTCTCGTGGTCGTGTCGTGGTTAATGACAGCGACAACCAAAGAATTGCAGTGTTTGGGGAAGATGGCAATTTTATTGAAAACTGGCCTTATCCTTCCCGAGGAGGGATCGCAGTCATGCAGGGCGATCTTGTCTACGTCAGTGACGTTAACGCCGGCGCTGTCCACGTCTTGAAAGATGGGCAGCTCATTGAACAGATACCCGTGGAGGCAAGAGCCCATGGCTTGGCAGTAGATACCGATGGTGCCATTTACGTATCTGACTCACTGGGACGTTCAGTGATGAAAATTACCCAGGTTAAGTAGAAGTAATGTGCCCCTATAATAAGAAAAGGCACTCTGAGCAAAGGCAGCATAAGAATAAGAAAGTGTTCCAATAACAGTATTGCAATGATGCTATCTATTCAGGAGTAGACTGGAAAGATCCCGCCACCCTTTTGGGGTGATGAATTGGCAGCAGTGGTTGACCCGGGTATTTGCCAGGTCAGCTTGCCTCTCGACTGTGGTTTTAGCTCTGCGGAGGAGGGGATACAGATGAAATACTGGAAAAGAATATTCTGGATCGTGTTGTGCTGGCTTGCAGTCGCAAAATCCCTTTCAGCACAAACTGTGGCCAATGGATCGTGGCCATCCTATGGTGGTGATGGGGGAAGCACACGATACTCACCCTTGGATCAGATTCATCCCGGAAACCTCGATCAACTCCAGGTAGCTTGGGTATGGAAGGCCGACAGCTTGTTGCCTGGTGCCCAGCCATCAAGCGAAACCACTCCCATCATGATAAATGGCGTCCTGTATTTCTCAATGGATGAGAGAAGGTATGTGGTCGCTGTTGATGCTGGCACAGGAGAGACACTATGGATCTACCGACCAGAGGAGGGGGAGCGGTTTGATGCCGCGCCTCGGAAGATTCATCGAGGGGTCTCTTGGTGGAGTGACGGCCAGGGTGACGACAGAATATTGTTTGCTACCCCAGGTTTTCATCTGGTTGCATTGGATGCCCGAACCGGTCAGCCGATTTCAGGATTTGGCCGGGATGGTGTTGTTGATATGTTGGATGCCCTCGATCTTGATTTTGAAGGAGATATCCTTGGGCGTCTGGGTAATTCATCGCCGGTTGTGATTGCCAATGATACTGTCATGGTGGGTCCTGCCATGGGGAGGCTCAGCAAAACCAACGCTAAAGGAGACGTTCTGGCCTTTGATGTCAGGACTGGTGAGAAGAAGTGGGCCTTTCATACCATCCCCAGGCCAGGTGAATTTGGCTATGAGTCGTGGTTGAACAATTCTGCGGAATATACCGGTAACGCAGGGGTTTGGGGGCCGTTCTCGGTAGATCCTGAATTAGGCTATGTCTACCTGCCTGTGGAGGCCGCCACTAATGATGTGTACGGTGGAGCACGCCCTGGTGATAACCTATTTTCCAGTACTTTGGTATGTGTGGATATCCGTACTGGGGAGAGAGTCTGGCACTTTCAGCTCGTGCATCATGATATCTGGGATTATGACAATCCGGCTCACCCAATCCTGATCGATCTGATGGTTGAAGGGCGTCCCGTGAAAGCGGTGGTGCAGCTAACCAAGCAGGGATTTGCTTACGTATTTGACCGTGTTACCGGAGAGCCGGTTTGGCCTATTCTGGAAATGCCGGTCCCTCAGACTGAAGTGCCTGGGGAGTGGACGGCAGCTACCCAGCCGATCCCAACCCGCCCTCCGGCGTTTGAAGTCCAGGGCATCAGTGTAGACGATCTCATCAATTTCACCCCTGAACTACATGCTGCCGCTGTAGCTGAGATTTCCAACTACACCCTGGGTCCTATATACACCCCTCCGTCATTGGTAACCGAGAGTAATCGAGGCACTATCGTAGTGCCTGGTTTTGGTGGTGGGGCCAATTGGCAATCCGGTGCCGCCGACCCGGAAACCGGGTTCGTGTATGTAGGATCCATCACCAATCCTGCCATCATAGGGCTGGTGCCTAATATCCCGGATCCAAACTACCTGGATGATCCGGATTTTGCTGATTATAGAATGGCGGGCGCAGCTCCCCAATTGCCACACAATCTAAGGTTGTTAAAGCCTCCATATGGGCGTATTACTGCCTATGACATGAACCAGGGGGCAATCGCATGGCAGATTCCCAATGGCGATACTCCGCCTGAGATCAAGGCGAGTTTGGAATTGGCAGGTATACGTGATGTCCCTGCTACTGGCAATCCGTCTCAATCTGGGCTATTGGTGACCAAGACCTTGTTGTTTGCCGGTGAAGGAAGCAGGGGTAATCCTGTCATGCATGCCTATGACAAGCTCACAGGCGACGAATTGTGGCGAGGAGAGCTTCCCGGAGGTTCGCAGACAGGCTTACCGATGACCTATAACCATCAGGGGCGCCAATACGTGGTTATGACCATCAATGGCAATGCGCCTGGAGAGCGCGGCAATGCCGCGCGGATCGTTGCATGGGCGTTGGCAGACGGGGCTGACTAATTTCACCTTTAGACTTGGGGCTGTATACAGGCTCTGGCTTGTAGTATTCTAACGCCATGCCTATTTTCGATTACAAATGTCGTTTGTGTGGTCATGAGTTTGAACAACTCGTGAGGCCGGGTTGTGTGCCAGAGCCTTGCCCTGCTTGTCAGGGTGCGGACCTTGAGCAGTTACTCTCTCTCCCAGCCATAAGCACTGAGAAATCAAGGAAGAGAACCATGGGCATTGCCAGGAAGGCAGCCAGTGAAGTGAGGCGTGAGAAAGAGCATGCCCAGAGGGAGTATGAGAGAAACTATATAAAGGACCACAGTTGAGCCTACAAAATTAGACGAACAGGGATTGCTCTACAGGCAGGCATGTGTGGCCTTCGGCCAATGACCAGTGCGCCTCAGGTGGAGCGACAATACGCCCAAGCGTCCGCAGTGACTTCCAAAGTTTTCAGCCAAACAAACCGCGTTATTCGATCAACAAGCTACTGTTGATCTGCTCCATTTAGCAGTCACTTCCCAAGAATAGTCTCGAAGCCTCAATTGACGACTTGCTCCCTGTGAGTTTTGTCTGTATTCGGTTTTGCTGGAGCGAATGTGGCAGGAAAGTGGGCGAAGTACTGAGCTATGTTGTGTCCATAAGGAGAGGCAACAGGCAGCGGGCTGGGTGGTTGCTCCAGTTTGGGAGTTTTTCCCGAGATTGACGTCCTGAAAATCCGCTAGACTACGGGGCGGACCTTGTAGGTTCAATGCGTGGCAAGTGACCATGTATTCATGATAGCCCAACAATAAGAAATCTTCTGCTGAGGATAAACCAGTGAAAATTTCCGAGGCATTAATCGTTGAAGATTCAGTCAGGATGCGGGCCGTGTTCTCGGAAACACTGGAAGAAGTATTTCCAGGAGTGGTGGTGACTGAGGCAGGCTCCCTCAGAGAAGCCCATGATTATCTTGAGGAAAGAACCACTGGCGTGGCACCACAGGGGATAGCCTTGGTGGATATCGGGTTGCCGGACGGCTCTGGAGTGGAACTGATTAGGCGTTTGGCTGAAGAGTCTCCAGAGTTAGTACCTGTTGTGATTACAATCTACGACGACGATTCTCACTTGTTTGATGCCATGGCGGCAGGGGCAAGGGGATATCTACTGAAGGACCAATCCAGGGGGGTTCTCAGGAAATACCTGTTGCGCATTGCGGCTGGTGAGCCAGTGCTTTCTCCTTCCATTGCGCGCAGGATGATGGCCTTTTTTCAACAGGCCGATGTTTCGCGATTGCAGGATGCCAGGGCTCAATGCTCGGCACTGACCCCCAGGGAACAAGATGTATTGAAGTTGTTGGCGAAAGGGCTGCGTAATGGTGAAGTGGCTAAAAGCTTGGCCATTAGTGAGCATACCGTAGCCGACTATGTGAAATCCATTTATCGTAAACTGGAAATCTGTTCCCGGGCCGAAGCAGCGCTGGCGGCTGTGAATCTTGGACTTTTGTAGCCGGTTTGGTTCATGAGCGGGCAGGCGTTGTAGATTGCTTTGGGGATAAAAAAGGCCGGGTATACCCGGCCTTTTTTATGGTAGACGGAACTTCTGGTTTATTACTTCATCCTCAGGACAAAAATATCATCGTTGGCCGGATCGGTTGCCTCCCTGATTTCACGCACCTGTGCTTCCGTTACGGGAGGGGCAAAGTTGCCCCAAGCATTGCGGCTGAAAGTCAACACGTCGGCGATTTCCCGGTCGCTGAGCAAAACTCTGAAATAGGGCATGTCGTTGACATCGGGTTTGCCCCCTGTGAATACACGCAGTGAGCCATTTAGCGTAATGTTGATCAGTGATGAAGGGTCCGAATCAAACATTACCGGATTCCCTGCAAGTGGCGGCTGGTATGGGTAGTACCCGCTGCCGTCAGTGACGTGGCAATTGGAGCAATACTCGTAATAGATACGGGCGCCAGGGGTATCGAAGTTAAGACTCAAGAGCTTCTCTGCATCCGTGGGGTCATATTGGTAAGGGGTAGCATTGCGCTCTTTCACGGCTGGAAGTGATTTGAGATAAACCGCCATGGCATTCAAGTCCGCGTCAGACATGAACTGAGTGCTGTTGTTGACGACTTCCACCATGGTGCCGAAGGCGGTACTGTGGCGATTCTTGCCGGTTTTGAGAAACTCGACGATTTCCTCCTCGGACCAACGCCCCAGGCCTGCATTGATGTCACCGTTGAGGCTGGAGGCATACCAATGATCCAGCAAAGCCCCCGACAGGAAGTGGCGGCTGCCTTCATCAAGACCTTTTTCCTGAAGCATGATGCCCCTTGGGGTATGGCAGGCGCCACAATGGCCTAGGCCTTGAATCAAATAAGCTCCCCTATTCCACTCAGCATTTTGATTATTGGCGGTTTGATAGGGGCTGGTATTGAGATTCAATGCATTCCATACCGCCATTGGCCATCGAGGACTCTTCCAAGCCGGAATTTCGTTGGCAGGATTGGGTTGACGCACCGGCGCCACTTCCTCCATGAAGAAGTCATACAAGGCGCGCATGTCCTGCTCCGACATCTTGGCATAGGATGGATAGGGCATGGCGGGGTAAAGCCGGTGTCCATCTTTAGCGATGCCCCTGCGCATGGCGCTGTCGAAGTCCTCGAATGAGTAATTGCCGATACCGGTTTCAGTATCGGGCGTGATATTGGTGGCGTAGATATTGCCCAGCAGGGGGACGTTCATCTTGAGGCCGCCCGCAAAAGGCTCTCCGTCGGGC
>JBJHAY010000222.1:0-5894 GCA_050485205.1 Gammaproteobacteria bacterium | reverse complement strand
GGTACCAGCTTTTACCACAGGATATTGATGAGACGGCCTTGCCGGAAGAGGCGCCGCGGGAGCTGGTGACTCGTCTGGCCAGGAGCAAAGCATTGGCGGGTTTTACCGCGCTGCGGGATACAAGCGCCCTGGTTTTGGGCGCGGATACCATTGTGGTTTGCCGGGGCAACATCCTGGGCAAGCCCTTGGACAGGGAGGATGCCCTGATGATGCTGGACATGCTCTCTGGTACAGAGCATGAGGTGATGACATCGGTGGCCCTGGTGCATGGAGGCATCTGCGAGGACAGACTTTCGGTGACCAAGGTCGTATTTCGTGAACTCTCGGCCGACGAAAAGCAGGCTTACTGGGACAGCGGGGAACCATGCGGCAAGGCCGGGGGCTATGGGATACAGGGGCTTGCGGCCATGTTCGTGCGCGAGTTGCGCGGTAGCCACAGTGGCGTGGTGGGACTGCCCATCTACGAGACCGTGGAATTGTTGAGGGCAGCCGGGGTTGATCCGAGCCAAGTAATAAGGGAGAAGGCGGCATGAGCACGGAGATCCTGATCAATGTGTCTCCCATGGAAACCAGAGTGGTGCTGATCGAGCAGGGCCTGCTCCAGGAAATCTACATCGAAAGAAACAGGAAGCTGGGCCCCGTCGGCAATATCTACATGGGCAAGGTGGTGCGGGTGATGCCGGGGATGCAGGCAGCCTTTGTTGATGTGGGCCTGGAGCGCGCGGGCTTCATTCATGCCTCTGACATTGCGCTTATCGACAGTGAGGGTTTTGAACTGGAGGAAGCCCACGAGCGCGATATCGCCAGTCTGGTGCACGAGGGACAGATGTTGGTGGTGCAGGTGGCGAAGGAGCCTATTGCCAGCAAGGGCGCGCGCTTGACCACGCGGCTGTCGCTGCCCTCGCGCAACCTGGTACACCTGCCCCGCAACCGGCATCTGGCCATATCCCAGCGCATCGAGAATGAAGAAGAGCGGCAAAGGCTGCAAGCTGTGCTGGAAGACACGCTGCGCCAGGAGGGCTTGCTGGAGCAGTGTGGTTTTATTCTGCGCACTGCCGCCGAAGGTGCCAGCGACAGTGATCTGCGTGCCGATATCCACTTTTTGCGCAGGTTGTGGGGCGCGGTGGAAAGGCGGATGGATTCACCCCGCGAGGTCAAGCTGATTTACCAGGATGAGATGCTGTGTGTGCGCGCCATGCGCGATCTGATCAGGCCACAGGTGGAAAAAATCCGGGTGGACGATGCCAAGACCCATGAGGAGATTCTGAAATTTTCAGCCGAATTTATTCCCGAGATAGGTGACCGCATTGAGCTGTACCAGGGAGAGCGCCCCCTGTTTGACCTGTTCGGCATAGAAGATGAGATCGAGAAAGCCTTGAGCCGCAGCGTGCGTCTCAAGTCCGGTGGCAACCTGGTCATCGACCAGAACGAGGCCATGACCACCATTGACGTCAATACCGGCGCCTTTCTGGGCAGCCGCAATCAGGAAGAAACCATCTTCAAGACCAATCTGGAAGCCGCCAAGGCCAGTGCCCGCCAACTCAAGGTACGCAACCTTGGCGGCATCGTGATTCTGGATTTCATCGACATGACCGACGAGGAGCATCGGCGCCAGGTACTCCGTACCCTGGCAAAAGCGTTGGAGAAGGACAGTGCCCGCACCAAGATCATTGGCATGTCCGAGCTTGGCCTGGTGCAGTTGACCCGTAAGCGTAACCGGGAAAGCCTGGAACAAATGCTTTGCCACGAATGTCCCACCTGCAAGGGCCGGGGAACGGTGAAAACGCCTGAAACGGTCTGCTACGAGGTATTCCGGGAAATCATGCGGGTGGCGCGCGCCTTCGAGAATGACTCCCTGCTGGTGATGGCCTCGCAGCAGGTGGTGGACAGATTGCTGGACGAGGAGTCATCCACGGTGGCGGACCTGGAGGCTCTGACCGGAAAACGCATCGGCTTCCAGGTGGAACCCATGTACACTGCCGAACAGTTTGACGTGGTACTTTATTGATGACCCAGATCATGACAGTCATGCGCTGGCTTGCCCGGTTGATGTCCAGGTCGGTTATCGCAATATTGCTGCTGCTGGCCCTCTACACCGGGGCTGGCAGGCTGTTCATGCCCATGCTGGACTCGCAGAAAGACTTGGTGGAAGTGGAACTGTCACGCCTGATCGGCACCCAGATCACCATTGGTGCCATCAAAGGTGACTGGTTGCGCTTCAGTCCCCTGATCGAAGTATCCAATCTCGCCATTCCCTTTGCCGGTTCCGCTGGCGCCCAGACCGCGGATCCAGGTTCCCACCTGCTGCGCCAACTTGCGGTGGAATTGGATGTGCCCGCAAGTCTCTGGCGCCGGGAGTGGGTAGTGGCGGCAGTCACCATCGATACCCTGGACCTCACCTTGCAGGAGGATGACGCCGGCAATTGGGCCGTGGCCGGTTTTACCGGCGGTGGCGCCAACTACAGGCAAATCGTCAACTTCCTGCTCAATATTTCCAGACTGGCCTTGCTGGATACCACCATTGCCTTGCAGCGGGCCAATGGCAGTGTCATCCAGTTTCAGGATGCCGCGCTGGAGCTGCGTAACCAGGGTCAGGCCCACGGCCTGCAATTATTGGTATCTCAACAAGGCTTGGAGAATCCCGCTGTATTCCTGGTGGAAATTGATGGCGACCCCAGGGCCGACTTTGCCGGCAAGGCCTACGCCAGGCTGGACAGTGTCGATTTTCGGGAGTTCATCCCCCGCTTGCGCCCCGGGCTCTGGCAACTGGAAGAATTGCGCGGCAGCGCTGAACTCTGGGCCTTGTTTGACCAACAAGGCCTGCAACAGGTCCATGGCAACCTGCATCGGGTCGACTTGGGTGGGCGCTTGGAAGAAGGCGCCGACCTGCTGGACATCGATGGTTTATCTCTCACGCTGGCCTTGCGCAGGGAGGAATCCGAGCTTTGGCGACTTTGGCTGGATGGTCTTGAGTTCATATGGGATGACAGGCCCTGGCACCCCTCGGTGGTGCATGGAATCCTGGATGACAGGGACGGACAAAAGTCCCTGGAGTTGGCCGTTGACCGCCTTGATGTGAGCCTGCTGCATGGGCTCGCCAAGGCCTCGGGTGCGCTGCCGCCGGCCCTGGGTGAGGTGTTGGATACCTTGAACCCCATGGGGGTAATCAACAATGGCCGTTTCAGCACCCGGCTTTCCGGTGAATTGCCAGGCCTGTTTCAACTGGAGGCCAATCTGGCGGATATTGCTGTGGAGGCATGGTCGGCCGCGCCCGCCGGGGCAGGGGTCAGTGGTTATGTGCTGGCATCCGCCCGTGATGGACTGGTGGAGGTGGACAGCGGCGACTTCATGATCCACCTGCCCCAGTTGTTCGACAGCCCCTGGCACTATGACAGGGTCAATGGCCGTGTTGGCTGGCGCCTTGAGGATGGACAGATACAGGTCAATTCCAATGTCATTGATGCTCGTAATGCCCACATTCATGGCCGGGTTCAGTTTGACTTGACTATTGGCCGGGATGAGGAGGGTGATCTCCATCCCGAGTTGGGACTGCTGGTGGGTATCCACGATGCCGATGTGGGCGTGGCCCGCGATTACTTCCCCAGGATAGATGCGGTGGATGACGTCATGCAGTGGTTGGACACGGCCCTGCTGGGTGGTCGGGTCAGGGGCAGTGGGTTCATCTACAGAGGTTATGCCGGTGGCAAGCCACAGCCCGCGTCCGCCAGGACCATTCAGACTTTTTATCGCTTCCGCGATGGCGACTTTCAGTATTTGCCCGATTGGCCGCAAGTGCGGGGTGCCAGGGGGCTGGTCACGGTCAACAACATGGAAACAGATGTCTGGGCGTCTGGCGGTGAACTTGGCGGCATTGCCCTGGGCAGGGTGAGTGCCAGTGTCAAGCCTGAAGGCGGGGCATCATGGCTGAGAATTGATGGAAACGCCTCGGCCAATGCCGTCCAGGGTCTGGACTTTCTGCGAGATACGCCGGTGAGGGAGCTGACCGGGGATTTCATGGGGGAGTGGCGGGCTCAGGGCGACTTGGTGCTGGCCCTGGCACTGAATATGCCGTTGGGACAAACCGGCGCTGCCGAGGATATCAAGGTGGCCGTGCTGGGTGAGCAGATCGATCTCAGTCTCCCCGAGTACGCGCTTGATTTCAGTGGGCTGGAAGGCTTGGTCAGCTATGATTCCGGACTGGGGGTGCAGTCCGACGGTGTCAGTGGTCAATTGTTCGGCTACCCGGTCAGCGCCATCATCGAGAGTTTTCGTGAAGCAGTGCCGGGAACCATGACTACTGACAGAGGCACCCGGATCACCGGAAGCGGCCATGTGGATGCCGAGACCCTGCGACTTTGGCCTCTGCAGCCAGAGTTTGCCCGTACCTTGCTGGAATTTACGGATGGTTCCATTGACTATGACGCCGATCTAACCTTGTTGTTTGCCGATGAAGTCAGTCGCGGCTCGGCCCGTCTGGGCTTGTCATCGGCGCTGGAAGGCCTGCATGTGGACTTGCCCACTCCCTTTGCCAAGTCAAGGGACCAGGCCCGTGATTTGACGCTGAACCTGCTGTTTCACGAAAGTGCGGATGAAGTGAGCCTGCACTATGGCAATGAGGTGAGTGCCAGACTGCTGATGCTTGAAAACGGCCTGACTGGCCAGGTCAGGGTGGGAGGCAGCAACAGGGATTTCACTTACAGGCAGGCCAGTGCCGAGGAATCTGGCCTGTTGGTGAATGGTAACCTGCCATACTTCGACCTTGATGCCTGGCAACCCTTGTTTGAGGCATTCAAGGGGGAGCCCCAGGCGACTGGCGCCGCAGAAGACACCCTGGTGAGGCTGGTGGAATTGGAAATCGATCAGGCCCTGGTCTTCGGCCAGGTCTTGGATGAAGTCCACATACAGCTGCGTCCGGCGCCAGGAGGTTGGGATCTGTTCATTGAAAATGACCTGCTGAAGGGGAATCTGGGTCTGCCCCATAACGAGGCTGATGGCTATCTGGTAGGCCTGGAGTATTTGCGCCTGCCCGCCGTGGAGCCGCCTGAGCAGGATCCAGCGGAAACCGGGGATGTAGAGTTGGAAGAGGAACTGGACGTATTCGCTGCCATCGACCCCAGAACCCTGCCACTGATTCGTTTTGAAACCCAGGAGTTCAGCAAGGGCGAGGCTGATCTGGGGGCCTGGAGCTTTACCTTGCGCCCCACGCCTGAAGGTGCAGAAATTGCTGATTTCCGGGTCGAAATGGATGATGCCAGAATTGCAGGTGAAGACGACGAGGCCGGCGCTGCCATTCAATGGCATTTCCAGGACAGCGGAGAACATCGCAGCCATTTCGACGGCTTGTTTCAGGCCGGCAACCTGTCCACGGTAATGCCCAGGCTTGGTTTCAATGGCAACGTGGTAAGCCGCGAAGCCCGCATGGATGGTCAGTTGTCGTGGCCGGGGTCTCCCGCGGCCTTTGCGCTCAAACGCGCTTCTGGCCAGTTGTCACTCGACATTCGCAATGGCCGCTTCGTCGATATTGACTCAGGCTCTTCCCGTCTGCTGGATGCCTTTACTTTTGACGGCATCATCCGGCGTTTGCAATTGGATTTTTCCGACCTTTATGAGCGGGGCTTTGCCTATGACTACATCGAAGGCAAGCTGGACTTCGAGGATGGCCTGGTTACCACGGATGGGCAATTGGTGGTGCAAGGCACGTCCAGCAAGATCAGTATCGACGGACGCATAGATCTGCAGGCTGAAACTATCCAGGCCGACATGCTGGTGGGAGTGCCACTGACCCAGAACATCAGCGTGCTGGCGGGCTTGCTGGGTGCCTGGCCGCTGGCGGTGAGCACCTATGTGGCCACCAAGATATTTGAGGATCAGATGGCCGACTTCAGTACCATTCT
>JBJHAY010000221.1:0-5906 GCA_050485205.1 Gammaproteobacteria bacterium | reverse complement strand
GGTGAGAACCGAGTCGCCGTCACCTTCCAGGTTGGTTTCAACACCGGGCGGTGGGGCCGGAACCGGAGCATGCAGGATGTTTTCCAGAATCCAACTGCCACGGATTACTGGCGAAGTACGGGTCGGCGTGGACGTGATGGTGAGAATGCTGCCGTGTCCCAGCACGCCACGACGGGGGCTTTCAGTCGGCAGGGTAACCTTGCGGAAATGACTGCCACGGACGCCCTCGATGCCGTAGTGGCGGGCCAGGCGCTCATTGAGGAAGGTATAGTCGGCATTGAGGATTTCGGTAACGTCGCGGTCCTCGCCAATAATAGTGGAGACCAGCATCTCGGTCTCACGGATGAAAGCCTCGCGCAGATTGTCATTGAAGTCCTCGGTTTCCGGGGTAACTCCTTGCAATTCACGCAGGAACAACCACTGACCCGCGAAATTTTTCACCAAGGCATCGGCCTTGGGATCACGCAGCATGCGGGAAACCTGCTGTGCCAGAATGTCGGGTTGGCTGAGCTGATTGGCCTCGGCAATATCCAACAGTTCATCGTCCGGGATGGAACTCCACAGGAAGAAGGAGAGCCTGGAAGCCAGTTCCAGATCGCTGATGGTGTAGATTTCGCCCGCAGCCAGATTGTCGGGTTCTTCTTCGAATCTGACCAGGAAGCGTGGGTCCACCAGGATGCGTGACAAGGCCTGCTGGATACCCACTTCAAACCCGCCTTCTTCGTAACCGGCCTGGTAGAAACTCATGGCGGGCTCGATATCCACCTCAGTCACCGGTTGACGGAAGGCGCGCCGTGCCACATTGGTCACCACCTCGCGGGCGCAGGCGCTTTCCTCGTCATTGCTGGCGGGATAGCACACAAAGATACGCTGCCTACTGGGCGTGTCGCCGGGACCGGTGGCATTGAAGGGGCCAAGGATTTCAATGGAGTCGATGGCGCCCTGCACGTTGTAGACGGAGTAAATATCATTGACGCCGGCTGGCTTGCGGATGTCCACCACCGCCACGGTCAGGGTGTGGGGGCCGGCGGGGATCGACAGGCGGAAGTTGCGTGGATCCTCCACGGTAATGGGCTGGCCATCCAGGGTAATGTCAAAACTGATGGAGGGGTTGCGGCCAAAACCGCCGCGCACGCTGAACTGATATTCCGCATCAAGCGGGAAGTTATGGGTCACCTTGAGTCCGCCGCGGGTACCGATGGGCATGCCGTCCAGGTGCATGTCCTGCAGCAGGTTGGGAGGAGTGGCATAGGCGGCACGGGTTTCCGTGGTGGTGGTGTCGCCCACGGCCCAGCGGCTGATCTTCATGGCGGCCGAGGTATATCCCTGTACCAGGGCAGGTGAAAATCCGAGGGTTTCCGCGATGTTGTCGAATCCCTCACTGGCATTGTCTATTGGCAGCAGTTGCGCCACATCCACGTCCAGGTGCAGCAGGTCACGGATGGCGTTGGCGTATTCATTGCGATTGAGGCGGTGCATGGTGGGGGCGGTGTATATCCGCTCCACCTCCTGGTCCAGCCGGTCTTCCAGCAGGGCGGCAAAGGCGTCCATGTTGTCACGGTCGGGACGTGCCTGTCCTGGGGGCGGCATCATGCCGGTGCGGACCTTCTTGATGATTTTTTCCCACACATCGGCCTCGGCGGCCAGGTGGTTGTAGTCCATGGTTTCGATATCCAGGCTACCGGCCCAGTCATCGAAGTTGTGACACTTGACGCAGTACTGGTCCAGCACTTCCATGGAAGGCTGAGATTGGGCTGCCATGGCCGGCAGGGCCAGGGCCACGCACAATGAGATTTTGGATAGACTGTTACTGCGCATTGCTCACCTGTATTTCTGACATCAACTGTTGGATGAGGGCGATGGAACTGGGCTTGGGTTCGGCCGGATGAGTGGCCAGGAACACGCCCTTGGCCCAATCCAGGGGTGTGCGTCCTTCATTGTCTTTGACAGCAAGATCGGCGCCGTTCTCCACTAAATAGCGAATAATGCTGTCGGAACCCCGGTTGGCGGCACCGTGAACGGCGGTCAGCCCCATGGAATTGGCGTGGTTGATATCCATTCCCAGCTCATGACAAAGCTTCACGGCTTCCAGCAGACGGTCCTCGCCTTCGTCAAAGGTCTGTTGCACCACCCAGTTGACGCCGGCGGCCGCCATCAGCGCTGTGGTGCCTTCATAGGTGGCAATGTGGGGGTCCGCGCCGTGCTCCAGCAGGAGCTTCATCACAGTCACGTCGCCGGAGAGGGCGGCGGTCAGGAAGGGCGTCTGTCCCGTGAAATCCACCCACTCCAGGGAGCCGGTAATGGACAGCAGGTGATGGCGGAAAGGAGGGGTTTCCTTGGTGCGGGGATTGGGGTCGGCGCCCTTGTCCAGCAAGGCCTTGACCACGGTCAGCATGGCGTCGCGGTCCACATAGTTTTCGAAAAAATTATTGTGCAGATAGAGGTTGCGCACATTCACTGCTTCCCAGAGCGGGCTGCGGCCATACCAGTCGGAACGGTCGATGACCGCGCCCCGCTCCAGCAGGAACAAGGCGGATTCCACTTGCTGGTTGGAAATGGCCATCAGCAGGGGGAAGATGTCGTTGGCTTCCGCCTGCTCCAGGTCGGCACCAGCGTCCAGCAGAACCTCGGCAATGTCTTTGTGATTGTGGCGCACGGCATAGAGCAAGGGAGTCATGCCACCTGGCTGGGGTTCGCGCCGGCCTCTGTCCTTGGGCACGCCGCCGCGGATGATGCCGATGCCGAAGCCGAAACCTGGCACTGAATTGGGACCAATGAAAGGGGGAGGATCGCCTACTTTGTTGCGGGCATTGGGGTCGGCACCCCGGGCCAGCAGGAGCTTGACCGTGTCCAGGTGGCCCTCGCGGGCGGCGAACATCAGCGCGGTCTGCTCAAACACCGGGTCTTTGGTATCCACTTCGGCGCCGGCGTCCAACAGAGCCTGGACGTTTTCCACCACGCCAACGGCCGCGGCCTGCATCAGCATGGATTCTCCGGTGGGGTCGCTGTCCCTGGGATCGGCGCCAGCCTCCAGCAGGACTTTCACCATGGCGGGGCTACCGTTGCCGATGGCCAGGCTCAGCGGGGTGACGCCATGACCATTTGGTAGTGTGGGGTCGGCCCCGGCAATCAGCAGCAGGCTGGCAGTTTCCACGTCATCCAGGCGCACTACCCAGTGCAGGGGGGCGGTTTCATAGGGGCCCAGGACATTGACATCCGCCGTATGACTGGCAAGCAGGGACTTGACCCTGCCCAGGTCGCCATTCATGGCGGCCTCGGCCAGGGGAGTGGCTTGGGTGACCGGCGCCAGGGCACTCATGCCCAGCATCAACAGGGCGCCACTTGTGAGAATGGGTCGGATCATGTGCTGTTATCCCTCGGTTCCGCTTGTCATCCAGGGGTGATGGTGACAGGTATTCTAATTTTTATGCCAGGGTGCAAGCTTGACTAAAACTGCAGATTTTTGCTGAACGGCTGTTGAACATGCTGAAAGTGCAGGTTTCTTGACGTAAACAGCCCTAAGAAAGCGTTCGATATATAGCCTGACAAGCCCTTCCAAGTCAAGAAAATGCCTGTGGTGGGCTTGATCTGGCTCAAGATGTGACAACTGGCTTGATAGTGGCTGCCTTGTCAGGGTTTTGCGCCAGTATCCACACTTGGCAGGCTGTTGGGCTCTGGTGTAGGCTTCCCGGCTCTTCGGAGGCGAGCAAGATGACAAGGAATCAAACCCATGAAGGCGCTTGAAGGGCTGAGGGTGGCCCGCTACAGCGGTGCGGCCCTTGAACGCTACATCCCTGATCTGGCGCGGCTGCGCATTCAGATTTTTCGCGAATTCCCTTATCTGTATGACGGCTCCATGGCCTACGAGGAAAAATATCTGCGCACCTACATCGAGTGCCCCAGGGCCGTGGTGGTAGTGGTTTTTGATGGCGACCGGGTGGTGGGGGTCTCGACTGGCATACCCATGGCCGACGAGGTGGAAGAATTCAGGCACCCCTTTGAAGAGCATGGTTTTGATGTGGCGCGCGTGTTCTACTGCGCGGAGTCAGTGCTGGATGCAGCCTACCGGGGACGGGGGCTGGGGGTCAGGTTTTTCGACGAACGGGAGGCCCATGCCCGGCAAGTGGGAGATTTCGACCACTTTACTTTCTGCGCGGTGCAACGGCCTCGGAATCACCCTCTGCGCCCCAGCGATTACCTGCCTTTGGACGCTTTCTGGCACAAGCGTGGCTACCACAAGCATCCCACCTTGCGGGCGAGTTACCGCTGGCGGGATGTGGATCAGGATCACGAGACTTCAAAAACCATGGAGTTTTGGGTAAAGTCAGCCGTTCTGGAAAAGCCAGAGTATAAATAAGAAGGCTGAGGGGCGGAAAGCAACAGCCCTGCTGCAACGCGCCGTGAGAGCAACGGCAGGAGTCGCAGCAGGTTGTCAGGCTGGCCATGTACCTCCAGCGCCACTTAAGCCCGGAGGTATGCATGTCTCTTCGCCATCGCCGCGAATTTCTCAAGTTCCTAGCCGCCAGTCCCCTGATGACCAGCTACGAGGTCTTTGCCCAGACCGTGGAGGAGACCCTGGCCGAACGGCTCAAGGATCCCTCCGAGGTGGTCAATGTGTTTGAAATGGAGCAGATCGCCAGGGCCAAGGTGCCCCCCGCTCATTTCGGTTATCTGAACTCCGGCGTCGACAGCGATGGCACCCTGCGCGCCAACCGCGAAGGCTTCACCCGCTACCAGATCAAGCCGCGTCGCCTGGTGGACGTGAGTCGCTATGACATGTCCATCGATGTGCTGGGTACGCGGGCTGCTTCTCCCATCATGCTCAGCCCCATCGGGAGTCTGGGAGCCATTGGCCTGGAAGGTGAGGTGGGAGCCGCCCGCGCCGCCGCCGCCAAGGACATGCACTTGATGATTTCCACCCAGGCCTCCAACCCCATCGAGCAAGTGGCGGAAGCCAGGGGCGCGCCGATCTGGTTCCAACTCTATTCCACCAACCGCTGGGAATATACCGTGGCCATGCTGCAACGGGCGGAGGCAGCCGGCTGCACCGCAGTGGCTTTGACAGTGGACCTGCCGGCCGGACGCAATACCGAGACCCAGGCCATCATGGCCCGCGAGGATCAGCGCCAGTGCGATGCCTGCCACGTGCCAGGCCGGACCAAGCCCATGTTCGAAGGCTTCGACATGCGTGGAGTGGGCCTGGTGGATGCCTCCATGACCTGGGAGGTGATTGCCCGACTGAAGGAAGTCACCGACATGAAGGTCATCATCAAGGGGATAGAAACCGGCTTCGATGGCGCCATGGCGGCACAGTATGGTGCTGATGCTGTCATCGTCTCCAACCATGGGGCCCGCGCCACCGATACCGGCAAGGGCACCATCGAGTGTCTGGCGGAAGTGGTGGCGGCAGTGGATGGCCGCATCCCGGTGATGCTGGATGGCGGTATCCGTCGTGGCACCGATGTGTTCAAGGCTCTGGCACTGGGCGCCTCCGCCGTGGGTATAGGCCGCCCTTACTGCTGGGGGCTGGGTGCCTTTGGTCAGGCCGGGGTGGAAAGAGTGCTGGACTTGCTGAACCGCGAACTTGCCATCTGCATGCGCGGCAGCGGCGCCAGTAGCATTGCCGAGATCACCTCTGACTTCATCGAGGACGCCGGCCAACGTGTCCCCCGCGGCAGCCTGGGCTAGGCCTGCAGGAGCGAGCCCTGCTCGCGACCTGTGGCTATAGCTGGCTTCAGTGGTTTTCGCTGTTATGCAAGTACAGTGGCCATGCCGGTCATCGGGGGGTTGGTGCAAAAAACGCCGTGAACCCATATATGGTCTCCCCCCGGCTTGCAAGCCTCAGTGGTTTGATGACAGTGACAGGATTGCTTCCATATATCCGGCCTGTTGGTGAGGGATTTAAT
>JBJHAY010000220.1:0-5924 GCA_050485205.1 Gammaproteobacteria bacterium | reverse complement strand
TGGCTGGGATTGGTTTTCCCTGCAATTGGATGACGGCCGCGACTTGATGTATTACCAGTTGCGTACACTAGAGGGAGAGACCCATCCCAGCAGCCGTGGCAGCCTTGTGGATGTGGCAGGGCAGCATCTTGACCTGTTCCCGGACATGGTCACGCTGACACCGCTGCGAGAGTGGGACAGCCCCACCGGCATTTCCTATACAACCGCCTGGCGCCTGCGGGTAGGCGAGGAGTCCTGGCGCGTGGAGGCAGTGTTGGAGGACCAGTGGATGAATCTGTCGGTGCCCTATTGGGAAGGCGCGGTGCGGGTATTCAGAGAGCGGGATGGACGCCCACTGGGGCATGGCTATCTGGAGATGGTAAGGTGAACCAGGCGGTACGGTTGCATTTCCCGCACGCCTTCTATACTCTGCGCGGGCGCCGGGACCGGTGCCTGCAAACTCCTGGTTACCATCCTGGCATGACTTATTCAAACCTTGCACCATTGGACGTCGGGTTGATAAGCGGCACATGAATCTGCTGTCATTGGCCCAGGGCCAATACAGCTTGATTGGCTTACCTGTTTCTTGATGGATTACCCGTGACCATGCATACCCCCAGAAGCTTCGAACTGTTCAACGATCCGCGTCTCAACAAGGGCACTGCCTTCACCCTGGAGGAGCGGGAAAAGTATGGCCTCACCGGCTTGTTGCCGCCTCGGGTCAGCACCATGCGGCAGCAGGTGGAATGGGTCTTGGACAGCATCCGCCGCAAGCGCGACGCCATCGACAAATACCGCCACATGTCATCCCTGCAGAAACGGAACGAACGGTTGTATTTCAGGCTGTTGATCGATCATATCGAAGAGTTGATGCCCATCGTCTATACCCCGACCGTGGGCCAGGCCTGCCAGGAGTTCGCCTACCACTACCGCGAAACCAGTGGTATGTACATCGGCATCGATCACAAGGGCAGGATTCATGAAGTGTTGGGCAACTGGCCTGAGCAGGACGTGCGCCTGATCGTGGTGACCGATGGCGAGCGCATCCTGGGCCTGGGAGATCTCGGTGTCAGCGGCATGGGCATTCCCATCGGCAAGCTGGCGCTGTACTGCGCCTGTGCCGGCATCGAACCTTCCCAGTGTTTGCCCATCATGCTGGATGTGGGCACCGACAATGACCACTTTCGCAATGATCCGCTGTACCAGGGGCGCCGCGAAGCCCGCGTGCGCGGCGAGGAATATCTTGGTTTCATCGATGAATTTGTGGACGCGACGCGGCGGCGTTTTCCCCGAGCCTTGTTACAGTTCGAGGACTTTGCGACCCCCAACGCGGTGGCGTTGCTGGCCCGCTACCAGGACCAATTGCTGTGCTTCAATGATGACATCCAGGGCACTGCGGCAGTGGCGCTGGCGGGTCTCTATGCCGCCACCAGAATCAAGCAGCGCAAGTTGTCGGAAATGCGTTACCTGTTCATGGGCGCGGGCTCGGCCGCCACTGGTATTGGCGCCCTTCTCAGCATTGCCATGCAGCACGAGGGCTTGAGCGAGGCGGAAGCCAATGCCCGCTGTGTGTTCGTGGACAGCAAGGGCGTGATTACCCGTGACCGTGACAATATCACCTCCCATGCCGCCCCCTTTGCCGCCGACATGCCGCCCATGTCCATGCTTGAAGCCATTGACGTGTTCAAGCCCCATGCCTTGATCGGCGCCACGGGGCGTCCGGGTGGATTCACCCAGGAAGTGATCACGAAAATGGCCATGCATAACCGCAATCCCATCATCTTCGCCCTCAGCAATCCCACCGCCAACGCCGAGTGCACGGCGGAGGATGCCTATCAGTACAGCGAGGGACGCGCCATCTTTGCCAGCGGCAGTCCTTTTGGCGTGGTCAATATCAATGGCGAGATCAAGGTGCCGGGACAGGGAAACAATGCCTACGTGTTCCCAGGGCTGGGACTGGGTGCTCTGCATGCGGGGGCGCGACGCATCACCGATGATTTGCTGATAGCTGCCGCTCAGGCCTTGGCGAAGGCGGTGTCACAGACGCAGATTTCCCACGGCTGTCTGTATCCGCCCCTCAACCAGATACGCCAGGTATCACTTGATATCGCGGTGGCGGTGGGCGAGATGGCGGCAGCAAAGGGTCTGACCGACAGGGAGATTGGTCCGGGCTTTCGCGGCGAAGTGGCGGCGCTCATGTACGATCCCCAGTACTGACGCTCTGTTAGCCTTGCGCAGCAGGCGACCCGTTGTTGTGGCTGCTCTCAGCATGTTCATTGATTCGGGCACATAATGCGCAGTCGTGGCTTTTGCCGTTCAAGGCTGGTGCGCGGCTTGATTCTTCCAGGTCGCTGGTTTATCTTAGCGCGCTTGTTGACGGACCTTGTGTCGGCTGTCCCCATCCTTTGCGGTCTGCCGGGTCAATAAAAAAGAGGTGGATTTCCACATCCCCGCTACTCCCCGCCGCGGTTGCTTGATGAAAATCAACCGACTGTCATGACCAGCTTGCCATGGTCCAGGCGGAATGGGATGTTTCACCGAGAAAAACATAGGCTGGTCATGCCGGCTCACTTGCCTGGGATATAAAAACAATGGGTTTTCTCACTTGGATTGAAGATAGTGGTGTGGGGGTTTACGTCCGTGAGTCCCTGTGGGGTTATCCGATCATCCTGTCACTGCATGCCATCGGGATGGCGGCGGTGGTTGGCGTGGTCTTCATGCTCTGCCTGCGTGTGCTTGGCTTCGCCAAGGGTACCAGTCTGAGTGCTTACGAAAGTCTGTTCACCCTGGCCTGGATCGGCTTCATCGTGAACCTGCTCTCCGGCATCATGCTGTTCGCCAGCAGTGCCACAATCTACTTCTTCCAATGGATTTTTCAGGTCAAGATCCTGGCGATCATCCTTGGCGGCGTAGCGGTGAAATTGCTCATCGACAATATCAAGAAAAACAGTGACGAGACAAAATTGAAAATCATCGCAAGCGTAACGGTGGTGCTATGGTTCTGCGCGATCCTGGCCGGCCGTTTGATGGCCTACGTGGCGTGAGGGGGTATGACCAATGGATAGCTTGATGAATTTTTTCGGCGATACCTGGCTTGGTGACCAGGTACGTGAGCACTTCTGGATGTGGCCATTGATGGAGGTGGTGCACTTTGCCTCCCTTTGCGTTTTGTTCGGTGCCTTGATGGTGGTGGATCTGCGCGTCATTGGTGTGGCCCGCTACATCAACATGCGCGAGGCCATGAAGTTCATTCCCATCGCCCTCATCGCCTTTGCCGGCAATGCCATTTCCGGTCTTGCCTTTGTCGCTGGCGAGCCCTTCGTGCTGGAGAACACGTCGTTTCAGTGGAAGATGGTGCTGATTGCCATCGCCGGCATCAATGCTCTGTGGTTCTGGTTTGGCGAACACACCAAACTGTTGCAGTTGGCGGATGGCGAGGATGCCAGCTTCCAGGCCAAGGTCATTGCCCTGCTCTCACTCTTGCTGTGGATTGGCATTATCGTGCTTGGGCGCTTGATAGGCCTGCTCGGCTAAATCAAACTTTCCCCATTAACAGTGCAAGAAAAAAGAGGGCGATGCCCTCTTTTTTTATTCGTTGGCAAGGGCTGGCGAGGACGGGCCATCCCACCGTGGGGTGGGTATTGGAATTCATCAAAAGAGTCATATGAGCAGCAAGGCAGCACAGCGGTCCCAGCAAATTGTCAACGCTCCGATCCGGCCATTGATGGCCAGGCTCACCATTTCCGCCCTGTTCGGCAATGTGGCCATGCATCTGCTGGGGGTGGTGGACACCTTCTTTATCAGCCGCCTGGGGACAGAACAACTGGCGGCAGCCAGTTTCGCGATTCCGGTACACATGATTTACGTGAGCCTGGCACTGGGTATCGGCATGGGAATCAGCTCACTCAATGCCAGGCTGATAGGTGAAAGCCGCTTCAAGGATTCCGCCAGGCTGATTACCGACGGTCTTTATTTTGCGGCAATTTTTGCAGTGGTCACGGCGTTGCTGGGCTTGTTGTTCATGGATGAGGTATTCCAGCTGCTGCGCGCCGATCCGACAATAATGCCCTACATCCGTGATTATCTGAGTATCCTGCTGGTGGGTTTGCCCCCGCTGATGCTGGTGGTGGTCGGCAACTCCACGTTCCGCTCCATGGGGAATATCAAGATGTCGGCTACCCTGGCGGCGGTGCTGTCCCTGCTCAACATGGTGCTGGACCCCTTGCTGATTTTTGGTATCGGGCCATTTCCCGCCCTCGGAATCCAGGGGGCTGCCCTGGCCACGCTGATTGCCGCGGTGCTGACCCTGGCGTTGTCCTGCTATGTGCTGGGCTTCCATGAAAAGCTACTGGATTTTTCCCGTCCGCAACCCGCCCACATGGTGGGCAATTGGCGGGAGGTGCTGGGAATCGGGGTTCCTGCCATGGGGGCAAATGTCATGACCCCCCTGGCGGCTGCCATCATGACGGCCATGGTGGCGGGTTTCGGGGCTGAGGCGGTGGCGGGTTTCGGGGTTGGCAGCCGCATTGAAATGCTGAGCCTGATCGTGGTGATGGCCCTTTCTTCCACCCTGCCCATGTTCATTGGACAGAATATCGGCGCCAGCCGGGGCGACCGGGCTTACTGTGCCCTGATGGGGTGCCTGCGCTTCGTGCTGGGGTTCCAGATTCTGGTGTACTTGTTGCTGCTGGTGTTTTCCGGATCGGTGGCGGCCACGTTCAGCGAAAATCCGGCGGTGACCGGCATCATCCGCACCTATCTGCTGATCCTGCCCCTGACCTATGGTGCCCATGGCGTGGTGGTGTTGGTGATGGTCTCCCTCAACATGTTGCGGCGGCCGAAAACCGCCCTGCTGCTCACCATTACCCGTCTCATGCTGCTTTACATCCCGCTTGCCTTCATTGGCTCCAGACTCTGGGGAGTGACCGGCATGTTCATCGGCGCCGGCTGCGGCAATGTCATGGCCGGGTTCATCGCCTACGGGCTGATTCGCAAAATTTGCCGGGAGCAGGGCCTTGCTCCCGAGGCAGTGCCGTTGACAGCGTCTTCCTCGGGAGCCGTCAACTGAAATAGGCGCCGAGGCAGGAAAGCACCACCATCAGGAACAGCACCCATTTCAGCACCGACTGGGGCACCGAGATGGCGAATTGCACACTGGTCACTGCGCCCACAACGGTCCCCGCGGCCATCAACAGGCCGGGAATCCACAGCACCTGGCCCCTTATGACGAAAACCGCCAATGCCACCATGGTGAGGGTGGCGGTGATGGCCATTTTCAGTGCATTGGTGCGGACCAGATCGTAGCGCAGTCCTCCGGCCAGGGCGGCAATCAGGATGAAGCCGACACCGGCCTGCACGAAGCCGCCATAGGCGCCAGCCATGAACAGTCCTATCCACGCCAGAGGCCTTTCCTTGAGGGTATAGGTGGGAGTACCTGGGGGCGGCGCAACGATGGAGGGCTGTACCAGCATCAAGACCGCCATGCCCAGCATGGTGCCCAGCAGTGCCGGCTTGAGCCAGCTCACGGGCAGGTAGGAGGCCAACAGGGAACCCAGCAGCGAGCCAAGCAAGGTGGGAATCAGGGTGGGGATGATAGTGTCGGGGGCCAGCTTGCCTTTCTTGTGAAAGCCTCTGGCGCCAGCCAGGGATTGCAGCAGGATGCCAACCCTGTTGGTGCCATTGGCGACGTCGGCGGGCAGGCCCAGCATCATGAAGGCCGGCAGTGTCAGCATCGAGCCACCGCTGGCGATGGTATTGATGAAGCCCGCCAGATACCCGGCCCCCACCAGCAGCAGGACTGACACTATGCTGATTTCGACTTCCATGATCTTTCCTTAAGTAAGCCGCTGATATCGCGCGGCGCAGAATGCAGCAAGGCAGCACCTCTGTCAAATCCGCATTGTTGCTTGAATGGGTGCTATTTTGCCGCGAATTACCGCCAAGTG
>JBJHAY010000219.1:0-5936 GCA_050485205.1 Gammaproteobacteria bacterium | reverse complement strand
GTTCACGACGCTTTTGACACCCCCTCCCCAATACCCAGCACCAAGCCACTAAGCTTGCATGACAGAAAATCCACTGATTCACAAACAAGGCACATGCCACTCAAGCCAACTAGAACCACAGGTCGCGAGCAGGGCTCGCTCCTACAGGGGTTCAGCCACCACGATGTAGTCGTGGCCATGGGGCAGACCATTGTTCATGGCATTCATGGCCAAGGCTCGACTACGCAGATCCGCCACATGCTGTTGCAGGGCCACCGCCAGATTGCGGTCGCGCAGCTTGCCGATGCAGCGGGTGCACATGTCCAACTGGCTGTTGACGAAACGTTCCCGATAACGGATGGCAATGCGGTGCACATCGATGACCTTGTAACCTGACTGCCCCAGGTTGCGCATCACCCATTCAAGAGGAAACTCACGGTAGGGGCGTTCATTGGCCAGCAACAGACAGGCGTCACGCAGGCGGCCGATTTCCACCACCAGGGCACCGACCGGATCGCTGGTGGGGAAGGGCACGTAGGGTTCGAGACCGATGATGTAGAGCCGTTTGCCCACATGAGGACGCAGGCGGCTGAACAGGGTGTCCTGCCAATAGGGGGCGAAACCTTCGATGGCGCCAAGCAGATAATCCGCCAGCACCGTGTCGTAGACTTCACCGGCCAGCAGATCGGGGTCGATCCAGTTGCCGAGGATCAGTTTGTCCTGTTCCCGCAGGCGTGTGCCGATTTCGGTTCTGGTTTCCTTTTCCATCGAGGGTGAGCCGGTGATGGCGGTCCAACGCTCGGTGGGCAGGGAAAGCAGCCAGCGCATGGAGGCGCGGCCAGTGCCGGCATCCAGGACGGAGCCCCATGGCAGGTTGCCATGCAACTGGGTGATTTGGTCATAGAGTGACATGAGAATCTTACCTCGATTATCGATCTACATCACATTCCTTGGCCATGAACGAATGGGCCGGCATATGCCGGCCCATTGTGCCATACAGTCTGCCGCAAAAGTCCGTCCTGGACATTTGCGAGCAGTGCTCAGAAGGAGTAACGGAAGCCCGCGCTGAAGTTCCGTCCTGGCATCGGGATTACCCTGGCCAGGAAGGAGGTGTGCACGAAGACTTCGTCGTTGAGCAGGTTGGTGCCCCTCACGAACACAGTGTAGCGTTCGTCGTTGAAGGGGTGGAAGTTTGCCGTCAGGTTGAGCATGTTGTAGCCAGGTGTCGCGGTTTCGAAGTCGGCGAACTGGTTCTGGGTGCTGACCCGGAAGTATTCCAACTGCGAGAACACGCTTCCCGTGACCATGTTGAGACGGGCACCGGCGCGCTTGGGTGAAATGCGTGGCAGATTCTCGCCGGTTTCCAGACGCGCCCTGACATAGTCGCCGAACACGGTGGCGGAGAACATCTCATTGAACTCATAACCCACTTCCACTTCGGCGCCACGGAAGGTGGCATCGCGCTGGGTGTACTTGATGAGGCGGAAGTCCTCGTACTGGTCCAGGGTGCGGGCGAAGATGTAGTTGTCCACCTCGTTGCGGAACAGGTTGACGCTGTAGGTCAGATTGCCGCTGTGCTTGCGGAAGGCCAGGTCCACATTGTTGGAGGTTTCCTTGTTGATGTCCTGGTTGTTGGCCAGCCCGCCGCAAGTGGTGGGATGGGGCATCATGCCGCATTCAAAGGTGTTGGTGGCCAGGTGCACGCCCCGGGCATAGAGTTCCTGGGCGTGGGGCAGGCGCTGGGCGCGGGAGTAGGTGAGCGCCATGGTGTGTTCATCGGTCATGGTCCAGATTACTGAGCCGGACCAGGACAGGGCGGTACTGCTGAAGTCAGGCCGGTTGCGAGGATCATTATTGGTGCGATGCCGCTGGTGCTCGTAACGGATGCCGGCTTCCAGATGCCATTCATCATTGAAGTCATAGTGTTCCACCGCAAACAATCCTCCCATTCTGGAGTCTGTTTCCGGGATGAAGGCTTCCGCGCCAATGGAGCTGAAGGAGGTATTCGAGAACTGAGTGCCTACTACGCCGTGCCAGCCCATGATGGGGACGTGGTCGAGTTCCACTCGGCCTTCATAGCCCTTGTTCCTGAAAGTTGTACTGATTTCGTCTTCTTCGACTTCGTAATGGCGGTAGTTGGTGTGACTGCCACGAATGCGAATGCGGTGTACCCCAGCAAAGGGATCATCGATTTCACCGCGCAGATCGAGGCGTTCGCTGCGCAAGTCCACGAACGGCAGATCGTGATCATGTCCGTGCCCCCCGTGACTGTCATGGCCATGGTCACTGTCATGCCCATCGCAATCGAGAATGCTGCCATGGACGTGACAATCAGCGTATTCCTCATCGTGCCCGGGAATCCCGTATTCGTCTTCACGATAGGAATAGGCCAGACCCAGGAATCCTTTCTCGCCGATCCAGGAAGTACCGAATGTCAGGTTGGTGCTTTCGGAGAAGGTGCCATCCACATGGTCAAAGCCTGGGGCCTTGTAGTCGTGAGTGTCGCGCAGCGAGCCCTCGAAGCGCAGGGCAAGATTATCCGTGGCCTGGGCTGTCACCCCCACGGCGCCGGCTTTCTCCTCGGCAACCGTGTTGGCTCGCAGGGCGACATCGCCGGAAACGCGATTCTCAGGCATGGCGGTGGGTATTTTGTTGTCGAGTACGTTGACGATACCGCCCACGGCGCCGCCACCGTAGAGCAGCGTGGCGGGACCCCTCAACACTTCGATGCGCTGTGCCAGCAGCGGGTCCGCCACTACGGCGTGGTCGGGTGAAACATCGGAGGCATCAAACAGGGTGGCGCTATCGGACAATACCCGGACTCGAGGTGAAGTCTGGCCACGGATCACCGGCCGGCTGGAGCCGCCGCCGAAATTGTCGGAGTGGACGCCGGGGAGGCCATTGAGCAGGTCGCCCAGAGTGCCGCCACGCTCGAAAATCTCATCTTTGTCCACCAGGGTATAGGGGGCCACAATCTTGGTGGCACTTTCGTCGATACCCACTGCGGTGACCTGGATCACGGTGACCCGTGACTCACTTTCTTGCGCGCTGGTGGCAGCTTGGGCCATGGCCATTTGCGAAGCGCCGAGAGTGGCGCCGCCGAGCAGTAATTTGATTGTAAGGGACAAGGGAGATTGTTTGAAACGCATAATAACTTCCTGCTTGGAATGTTCAATGAAACTGAAAAGCATGGGGATGAAATGGCATGAATCCGCCAGTTTTCACCCCTTGTTGTTGATCGTTGTTGCCTTTCGCGCCTGCCAGCATGGGCGCGTATGAACCTCTTTTCATGCCCGACCTGTGCTTCAAGTTGAGTCCACAGGGTAGGTAGGGCGCATATGTTATATTATATCTAATATAAATCAAGCCATATTCTGACTCCAATTCCCGCAGTGTCTCGTCACAACTATCCCGGTGGTTTGTCCGAATCACCGTTTGCGGTATCATCCTGCTCCTGATGGCCCGCAAGCCTGTAAGGAGTAATTACCTAGTGAATGCCAAAGAAATCATTGCCCGTATGGGAAAACTGGACGCCTGCGCGGTTTCCGATGCCCTGGATGCCCTGGGATCCCTGGGCGCGGTCTCAGGTATCGAACGCCGCTCAACCCGCCAGCGTATTGTCGGCAAGGTGCAGACGGTCAAGTTGCACGTGACACCCCCGGAAGGAGGGTCGAAGCGTCACTTGGGCACCGCCGCAATAGAGGCAGCCGACACCGATACCGTCATTGTGGTCGAGCAGCGCACTGGCAAGGACTGTGCCGGCTGGGGTGGTGTGTTGGCCAATGCCGCCAAAAAGAAGGGAGTTCGTGGCGTAATTCTGGAGGGGCCAGCCAGGGACATCGATGAATGCGAAGAAATTGGATTCCCGATTTTTTCCCGCGCCGTCACTACCCGCACAGCACGCGGCAGAGTTTTTGAAGAGTCATTTGGAAACACGATCAAGGTCGGTGATTTTACGGTGAAGGCCGGAGACTTTGTGATTGCAGATGGCAGCGGCGTGGTTTTTGTGCCGGGTGAGTTGGCTGCACAGGTGGTAGAGGCGGCGGAAAAAATAGCCGAAAAGGAGCGCCTGATGACCGAAGATGTGAAGGCAGGCAAGCCGGTTTCCGAGGTCATGGGCACCAATTACGAAAATATGCTCAATAATCAGTAACAAAAAATAAAAAACAATAAGAAGAAAAAGCAGTCGAATACACTTTCAGCGCAAAGCAACCAGTAATAAACCACTCCCGACATGGGGCGCGTCGCCACATGGCATGGGTTATAGTCAGCAGTACAGCAAGGGGAAACCATGAGCGACAAGAACGTTGAGCGGGCCAGCAGGCTCGACACCGCAACCATCAGCGATGCACTGGACAAGCTGCGCATCGCTGGCCAGTGCCTGGGGATCAAACCCAGGAATCATGACTTCCGCCTCAGCGGGCGCGCCTACACCATTCTCTATGGTCCACTGGATGCCGAAAAGCCCGGCACCGTTGGCGACTTCATCGACAAATTGGAAGCCGGCACCGTGGTGGTCATCGACAATGGTGGCCGCGAGGATGCCACCGTGTGGGGCGACATCCTGACTTATCTCGCCGACAAGAAAGGCTTGGCGGGCACTGTGATCGATGGCGCCTGCCGTGATGTCCACCTCTGTCTGAAGCTGGGTTATCCGATTTACAGCCGCAGTTACTCCATGCGTACCGGCAAGGATCGGGTCCAGGTGGATGCCGAACAGGTGCCGGTCAATATCGGGGATGCCCGGGTATGTCCAGGCGACCTGATTCGTGGCGATGCCGATGGCGTGATTTGCATTCCCCGCAGCCGGGAGGAAGAAGTACTCAGGGTCGCCGAAGAAATCGAGGCGGCCGAGGCCCGCATCCGTGAATATCTGGCCGAGGGCCGCACCATTGCCGAAGCACGCGCGGCCATGCGTTACCACTCATTGCAGACGCCGGACAAGTAAGCATTGCAAGGCACAAGGCGGATTGATCACGCCAAGCCGCAACCCATTCAAGACTTAGATAAGGAGAACAACCACCGTGATTATCGATTGTCATGCCCACGTATCAGCCCCCCCTCAACTTGGCGTTTACAAGGCTGGCCTGGTGTCGCACCGCGGCTCCCATGGCCGGGGAGGCGTGAAGTACACCGACGAGCAATTGGTGGCAGCCTGGCACCGCAAGGAAATGGCGCCCTGTGGCCATATTGAGCACATGACCAACAATGGCATCGACATGCAGTTGATCTCGCCACGCCCCTTCCAGACCATGCACTCGGAAAAACCAGGTTATCTGGTGGAATGGTTCATTCACGAGGTCAACAAGATCATTGCCGACAGCGTGCGTCTGTTCCCCGACAAGTTTTTCGGCATCGGCGGCCTGCCTCAACAGGGTGGCGAGCCGGTGAGCGTGGTCTTCGAGGAGATGGAGCACTGCGTCAAGAATTATGGCTTCAAGGGTTTTCTGCTCAATCCTGATCCTTATGAAAACGATGGCAACAAGGCACCTCCCATGGGGGATCGCTACTGGTACCCACTCTATGAGAAAGCCTGCGAACTGGATGTTCCCCTGCATATCCACACTGCCGGCTCGCGCAATCCTCAACGTGAACCTTACAGCATGTATTTCATCAACGAGGAAACCACTGCCGTTTATGGCTTCGTCAATTCCACTGTGTTCGAGGATTTCCCCGAATTGAAGATCGTGGTTTCCCATGGTGGTGGCGCCATGCCCTACCAGGTTGGTCGTTTCAATGCCGGTTTTGCCCGTGGCGGTGCCCAGGGCGCCGACAGCAAGGGCTTGTTCATCGATCGCATGCGCAACATGTATTTCGATACCGTCTTGTACAGCAGGGAAGCGCTGGAACTGCTGATCAAGGTGGTGGGTGTGGACAATGTGCTTTACGGCTCGGAGTGCCCGGGCGTGGGCTCGTCCGTCAATCACGAAACCGGAGAAACCTACGACAAGACCGCG
>JBJHAY010000218.1:0-5996 GCA_050485205.1 Gammaproteobacteria bacterium | reverse complement strand
ACCCTGTACGAAGGCACGGTAACCGCCATTGCTGTAGGCCAGTTGCGACACCAAGCGCCACTCCGGCTGCTCCAGACCGACGAAATCCCGATTGACGCCAGGCAGTTGATTCGAGAGCTCAATGACACGGTTGCCGAAATTACGCCAGGTCAGGGTTTCATCACCCCCAAAGATGTTCACATCCCTGGTGTAGCGGAACTCCAGATCCACACCTCTCAGCCGGGAATTGGCGATATTGAGGAAGAGGTTGTCGATCCTGGTGATTTGGTTGGTGGATGGATCCCGAATGATGTACTGACACAAGTCGGTGGCCCCCCGGAAACACAAGTCGATGATGTTCTGGAACCCAAGCTGACTGATCGCATTGTTCAGATCCACACTGTACCAGTCCACCGAGGTTGAGAACCCCTCAAGGAAGCTAGGCTGCCATACAAATCCAACCGTCCAGGTATCGGCCTCCTCTGGATTCACATTGGGGTTGCCACCAGACCTGCTGGCTGTGCCGATCACTGCATTGTTAAACAATGGGTCCAGTACGTTGGCACCACCAGCAGTGGCATCAAAGCGCTCGCGCAAGGATGCCGCCCTCACGTCACGGGAGCGGGTGGTCCTGAATCTGAGATCATCATTGATCTGCCAGCTCAAACCAATCTTCCAGGAATTGATTCCGCCCGATCCAGTATAGTCGGCGTAGCGGAAGGCCAGACTGGTGTCGATTTGATTGGCAAACCAAGTGTCTGAAATCAGCGGTATGTTCACCTCGGTGAAGACCTCGCCGACATTGAAGGCCCCCTCCAGCACGGTATCTTCAGTCTGGTAAGAACCCGTGAACAGCACATTGGAGAGGCTGGCATTGCCAGTGAAGCCAGGGGGTACACTGCCGGGACGAACCCCCAACATGCCATTGGGTTGATTCTCCGGAATCAAACCCCTGAAACCGGTATTGACGCCGTTCAGAAAGACGAATTCATCTTCAAGATCCGCTTTCCACTGCCGAATGGTGTCGCGGCGGAATGATCCACCCAAGGCCATCATGATGGGGCCCGCGCCAATGCCCTGGTGAATCTCACCATCCATGACGAACTCAGTCCAGATCTGGCCGGACCGGCTCCTGATCTGCGCCTCCTCATCCAACAGGTAGCTTGCCGCCTGGGGGGAAACGCTTTGGACACCGCCAAACAGGTTGACCGGGACGCAATTGCCGAAAGTATCCGGATTGACCAGCGCTGCCCGGCAGGCTGGGGACCCTGTCCTGGGATCGATGACCGCATCCATTGCCAGCGGCAGCCGACCCATGATAATGCCATCCCTGAATATCTGCTTTTGGCTGTTTCTGCCATATTGCCCGTAGACATCCACATTCCAGCCACTGAAGAAGCCGCTATCGATGGTGGTTTGCAGCCCGATGGTGCCAGATGTCAATGTGTCATTCTGGTCGGCCCGGTAAAATCCAAGAGGGCCCGGTTCATCACGCCTGCTCACACCGGAATAACCCATGTTGAAGGACGTGATGTTTTCCTGATCCATGATGTCGCGGACATTTTGCGGCAGAAATGGGTTTTCCCTGAAAATCGTCGCCTGCCATGGACCTGTCAACACCGGGTTTCTGAACCATGGTCCGGACAACTTGGTGAAACCATACATGCCCTGGAAATAGATCTTGGTGGAGTCAGTCAAGTCATAGTCGGTATAGACGAAACCACTGCGTCTGCCGTTGCCGGCCTGAACAGCATTGCCCGCGTCCATGCCCCAGCTCCTGTCGCGTTCATTTTCAGCGAAACAGTTACAGCCCCCGTTCAATCTTCCCACCCCGGTGAAATTGAGGGGCTGGGTGATGATGCTGTCACCCGAGCGGACGAACTCCAGCTTGTCCAAGGCGGAGCCGGGCCGATTGATGATGCCCGTGGCGGACATATTGGTCTGGCGCACAAAATTACGGGCAATGAAGGTAGGCCCATTGGGATCAGGATTGGTGACCAGGGCACGCTGCTGAAACCAGGGCCTTTCCTGAAGAGCACGCAAGGAATGAATGGTTTCCTGGTTGAAAAAGTCCGCTGAGACCAGCAAGTGCCCCTTGTCACCCAGCTTGGTGCCGTAGGTGACGGACGCTCCAGTATTTTCACCGTCATTGCGCGAGGTCATGCCCCCTTGCACGCGGCCGGTAAAACCCTCGAACTCGGTATTGATGATGAAGTTGACCACTCCAGCCACGGCATCGGTGCCGTAAGCCGCGGAGGCACCACCGGTCACGGTTTCCACATTACTGATGGCGCCCTCCGGAAAGGCACTGATGTTGACCGTGCCAAAGCGGTTGCCACTGGGCACCCTGCGGCCATTAAGCAGTACCAATGTCCTCACACCACCCAGCCCGCGCAGGTTGAGGTTGGAACCGCCAGTCGTCAGGGCGCCGGTATTCTGAGGTCGCGTATTGCCAAAGAATTGTGGCAATTGGGTAAGGGATTCCACCATTTGACGGGGGTTCATGTCCCGCAACTCACTGGTGGAAACTTGTGTCACGGGCGTGGGGGTATCCATGCCAGTTTGGCGCAAACGGCTACCGGTAACACGTATTTCCTCAATATTTTCCTGGGCATACAGACCATTCGCCAGGGACACAGCCAATGCCAATGCACAGACCCTGGCCACCCCCGGATGCACACGGCGCTTTTTAATTTCTTGATTTGAAAACTGTTTTTTGAACAATGATGTCGTCGATAGTTTGCTTCTCATATTCTCCCCTCAGATCGTCCGCCCTTGACAAAAAGGCAGACTCATATGCACACCTGGATTAAATTTTTGACAATAGAAAGCCGTCAGGCATAACCGTGCCTTATCAAAGCAGATGGATGAACCCCCCCAAAGATTATAAATGTAGCGTCTGGCAGAGAATCTAACTGATTGTCCAATTATCAGCCTGAAACTGGACGTTTCCCAACGGCAACACTTCTCCATGCTCCGTATTGAAACATCAAATCATCAAGTTGACGGAATAAAACAAGACGCCAGTCAAGAGCCAGATACCATTATGAAATGACCTCCCCTAGACGAAACACCTCCCTTCCCCTCGCGTGTCTCCACGACCCCACATCGCTGACAATCCACTTCCCTGTCAATGTGTTTGGCTTCGAGTATAACGCCGTTAAGGCAAAATACAATGGATATTTTCAACTTTCATATGATCCCAATACGACGCACAAACTTGGCACCAACATGGAGCCGAAACAAAGACAGTTGAGACCTAAAAATCCCCCATTCCAATTTGTATTTTTTTCAACTAACAGAGGTGACTTCTCCACAATTAGCGCACCATAAATTTTAAAAAATTAGGTATATACGATACAAATCAATACTCAGATCTCCCCTATGGAAAACCCAAGAGTGACCCGATCATGGCCCATGTCTCCGATCACGCCTTCCGCGCACTGGCCGCCCATCCAGCAAGCCAATGTCCCGCCGCAGATGCTCGTTGAGACTTTCAGCTGGCAGCAAATGTTGCCGACGACGGCCTCGCAGCCACCACCAAATGCGGATTTTTCTTAATAATTTTATTTTCACTGCATCCCCCGGCACGCTGTGAGCCAGGAATCAGCAAGAGGAGAGGAAACAATGGGCCCTGGAGAAAAGGGAAAGAGAGGGCTTGCGAATCCGGACCGCTTGATGATTCGCGGCCCGGTAGTGAACAGTTGTCGTCAGGTCGGCGAAACGCGGCTGCACGGCAGCACTGGCTTCATATTGAGCCAGGTACCGCGGCAGATAATGTAATGACGTGACTGTTCGATCATGTATGTGGTCCTCCACAAAGAGTGGGCATCGTACACCCTGACTTCATCAAAGCAAATCAATAGTTACCAATAAATCGCCATATTGTGATTGGAGTCACTTGCCGGGATGGCGGTCTGATGGCACACCGTTCAAAAACATCGCCAACTCTTACCCTTGGTCGCCAGCATCAGGATGGCGATTCAGTGATGATCCGCCGCCTGACCGGGAACAGCTCCAGGCCCAGCCGTTCGGCCACCAAGCCCCACACACCGCGCGGCGCCACCAGCATCATCACCACCGCCAACACCCCAAGGATGATCAAGTATGTTGCTCCAAGGTCCGCAAGGAAGCCGCGCAGCAGAAAGAATACGGCAGTACCGATCAATGGCCCTTCGATTCTGCCAACCCCGCCGATCACCACGATGAATATCACATAGGCTGTCCAATCCATCACGCTGAAGGCTGCATCGGGGGAGATGCGCAATTTGGAGAGGAAGATCAGGGCGCCGGCCATGCCAGTCACCAACGCGGCCAGCACATAGACAAGATATTTGACCTTGACAGTGTTGACTCCCAAGCTGGCAGCCGCCCGCTCCGAATCCCTGATCGCCGCCAACGCCAGACCGTAACGCGACCGCAGCAATCCATAGACCAGTGCAACTGAGCCAGAGGCCAAGGCCAGCGCCATCCAGTAAGTAATCGCCTCACGCGTATCCCGGGAAGGCGACAACGACCGCACCACGTCCAGTGGCAAGCTCATGCCAGAGCCCCCGCCCAGGGTCGAGACCTGGGCAAAGGACAACAAGCAGACTTCCGCCACCACCCAGGTACCGATGGCAAAATAGGCGCCTTGCAGGCGGAACACGATGATGGCGGCGGGAATCGCACACAGGGCGGCACCTATGCCGGCCAGCGGAATGGCTGCCATCGGCGGCACGCCAACGAATACCGAGAGCAAGAAAAAGCCGTAGCCTCCCAGACCCACGAATGCCTGCTGCCCCACCGATACCAGTCCGGCATAGCCCGCCAACAGGTTCCACATTTGCGCCAGGGCCAGCAGGCAACAGATGTCCACTGACAGCCGCAGGGTGGCCCGGCTCATCCATTGAGGTCCCAAAGCCAGACCGATCATGATGATGGCCAGCACTATCAAGCCATAACGGCTGAAACGGGTCATGGCGGCCACTTTGAAGCGTGGCGCCGCGCTGTCATCCTGCTTGCTGAAAACCTCTGTCATGGTCAATCCCTGGTCTTGGGAAACAGGCCCTGGGGCCGCAGCAACAGCACCACCAGGAACACGAGATGCCCGGCCAGTACCTGGTAGCCTGGGTTGATCTTGGCGCCAATGGCCTGGGACACCCCAAGAATCACGCCGCCAGCCAGCGTCCCCCAAAGACTGCCCAGCCCGCCAATGATCACCGCCTCAAAGGCAAACAACAGACGCACCGGACCGGCATCGGGCGTGAAGTTGGTACGAATACCCAACAACACACCCGCCACCGCGCAGAGTGCCAGTGATACCCCCATGGCAAGGCCGTAGACATGATGGGGGTTGACCCCCATCAAGGGGACCACGGCGGCACGATCTGAAGTTGCCCTGAAAACCCTGCCCAGACGACTGCGCCCCAGCAAGAGTTCAAGCCCGGCGATGACCACTACCGCGATGATGAAGGTCAGCAAGGGAAACAAACCGATGGAGATCCCCCCAAAGTCAATGCTGGCCGTCACCAGATCACCCACTTGCAGGCGGCGGGTATCGGCGGAAAAAATTTCCAACAACACGTTCTGAATCACAATCGAAAGTCCAAACGTCGCCACCAGTGGCGGCAGGATGTCGCGGTCCAGGGTCCTGTTGAGGATTAGACGCTGCAAGCCATAGCCGAACGCGAACATCAACGGTGCAATCACCAGAATAGCCCCAAGAGGATGAAGGCCGGTGACGGCAACGACAGGGACCGCCAGAAACGCCGCCAGAATGATGAAGTCGCCATGGGCCAGATTCACCAGCCGCATCACCCCGAAGATCAGCGACAGGCCAGCGGCGAACAGGGCAAACAAGCCCCCCACCAAGATACCCTGTACCACTGCGTTCAACCAATCCATATCAGGCTCCGAAATAGGCCGCGGCAATCTGTTCCATGGTGGCGCCGCCACGACCGCCACTGAGGGAAACGCGTCCCTTTTGAAAGCAATAGAAACGATCTGCCACCGCCAGGGCCTGATGAATATCCTGT
>JBJHAY010000217.1:0-6027 GCA_050485205.1 Gammaproteobacteria bacterium | reverse complement strand
CCACTATTTTCCTTTTCCTGTTCCGCGTTGAAGCTCCTGCGCGGGAACAGCATTGAAACAGTGATTCATTCGGTGATGCGTTTATTGGATACCCTGTCAGGCGGTCAAGTGGTGGCGGCCGGTGATGAGGGTGCCGATGCCTTTGTCGGTGAAGACTTCCAGCAGCACGGCGTGCTCAACCCGGCCGTCGATGATCTGGGCGGTTTTGACGCCGGAGTTCACGGCGTCGAGGGCGCACTGGATCTTGGGCAGCATGCCGCCGTGGATGGTGCCGTCGGCGATCATCTCGTTGACCTGGGTGACGGTGAGGCCGGTGAGGACATTGCCTTGCTTGTCCTGTACCCCGGAAATGTTGGTGAGCAGGATCAGCTTTTCCGCTTGCAGCACCTGGGCGATCTTGCCGGCGACGATGTCGGCGTTGATGTTGTAGGAGACCCCGGACTTGTCGGTGCCGATGGGGGCGATGACGGGGATGAAGTCGCTGTGCTTGATCATGTCCAGCACCCCCACGTCGATGCGTTCCACTTCGCCCACATGGCCGATGTCGATGATTTCAGGAGCCTGCATCTCAGGGGTCTGGCGGGTCACGGTCATGCGCCGGGCGTGGATGAAGTCGCCGTCCTTGCCGGTGATGCCGATGGCCTTGCCGCCGTTGCGGTTGAGCAGGCTGACGATTTCCTTGTTGATGAGCCCGCCCAGCACCATTTCCACCACGTCCATGGTGGCACTGTCGGTGACCCGCATGCCGTCGACGAAGGTGGACTTGATATCGAGCCGTTGCAACAGCGAGCCGATCTGCGGCCCACCCCCGTGCACCACCACTGGGTTCATGCCCACCAGTTTCATCAACACGATGTCACGGGCGAAGCTGTTCTTGAGTTTTTCGTCGGTCATGGCGTTGCCGCCGTACTTGACCACAATGGTCTTGCCGGTGAAGCGCTGGATGTAGGGCAGCGCCTCGGTGAGGACGCTGGCGATGTTCTTGGCGGCGTTGAAGTCCAGGGTCATGTCGTTCTCGATAAACTGGGGAAACAAGAGCCCACAGGTAAACACTCACTCTCGCGGGCGGGCAATAGAATACTGGGTTTTCAATGAGTTTTCATCCTTGAAATCGCATGCGATCATGAGGCGCTGAAAATACAGTCACTCATCTGCTGGGCAAGGTGTACAAATAGGCAGAGAATGCCAGTTTGGTGAAAACAATTTCTCAACAGGTTGTTAATTTCCGTCAGGTTCAGGGGATACGCTTTGCACAACGTAGATTTCAGAGAGGCACTTGCGGTGTGGACCCGAATTGGTCTGCTGAGTTTTGGCGGGCCAGCGGGGCAAATTGCCCTGATGCATAGAATCCTTGTGGATGAAAAAAAGTGGCTGGATGAGTCGAGGTTCCTGCATGCGCTGAATTACTGCATGCTGCTTCCCGGACCAGAAGCCCAGCAATTGGCCACCTATGTAGGATGGTTGCTGCATGGAGTAAAAGGGGGGATCGTTGCTGGCGTTCTATTCATTCTGCCAGGCGCGCTCGCCATTTTTGCGTTGTCCTGGCTGTATGTGTCGTTCGGGGATATGGAACTGGTCGAGGGTGTTTTTTTCGGTCTGAAGGCCGCGGTGCTCGCCATCGTCATTCAGGCCCTGATTCGCATTGGTCGTCGAGCCCTTACAGGGACACTGAAACCAGCATTGGCAATTGCAGGATTCATCGCCTTGTTTGTTTTTGACTTGCCGTTTCCGCTTGTGGTGCTGGGGGCTGGGGTGATTGGGTATGCCGTGGCAAAACGGATGGCGGTTCATCATACAGTGCAACCTGGGCCAGCTATCGGCACGGAAATCGTCGTCCGGTCGGGAACAAAGAGGGCAGCCCTGGCGTGCTTGCTGTTGTGGGTGCTGACCGTGGGTGGGCTTTTGATCGTGCTGGGCTACGATAATGTATTTGTCCAGATTGCCGTTTTCTTCTCGAAGATGGCAACGGTGACCTTTGGTGGCGCCTATGCGGTACTCGCCTATGTCGCCCAGCAGGGCGTCGAAAACTTCCAGTGGCTTCAGCCGGGAGAAATGCTGGAAGGGCTTGGCTTGGCTGAAACCACCCCAGGACCGCTCATTCTGGTAACACAATTTGTTGGCTTCCTTGCCGCATACCGGGAGGCCACAGCCGAGCCCAGCCTGCTGTATGCAATCCTTGGAGGGCTGTTGACCTTATGGGTGACCTTTTTGCCCTGCTTCCTTTGGATATTTGCCGGGGCGCCCTATGTGGAAAGGCTGCAAGCCAATCATTCACTTTCCGCGGCATTGGGGGCAATCACCGCGGCCGTGGTGGGAGTGATCGCCAATCTGGCGTCATGGTTTGCTGTCAATGCGTTGTTTACAGAACAGCACCGGGTCACCGGCTTTGGCGTGGACATGCGCCTGCCAGTTGCGGCTAGCGTGGATATGCCAATGCTGGTGTTGTCGGCCATGGCGTTCGTCCTGGTATTCAGGCAGCGAATGGGAGTTCTGCCCTTGCTTGGCATTGTCGCGTCGCTTGGTGCGCTGTGGGTGTTATGGACTTCATAGCGATAGCTCTCCAGCCATGTAGGTATCCGAATTGCCCCATGCGGCCACATTTGGCCAGGCCCTGAGCGACTGTGCTCGCTCAGGGCACCGCTCGCGCTCACTGGTGCAGTTCTGCTTCTTCCTCTTCCTGCTTCTGCTCGTTGGCCAAATGCACCACATAGGCCCGCACCGCTTCCGCATCCTGATCGTTGAGGGCGTCGCGGAACGAGACCATGCCGTTGCTCTGCAGAATGCCGTCGATGACGATGGCCTTGAACAATTCAGGGCTGTTGAGGGCGGCGGCATAACGCAGATCCGGGAACAGGCTGCTGACCCGGCCATTGTTGCCGTGGCAGCTGGCGCAGTTCTCGTTGTAGTGGGTCTCGCCCCTGGCCAGCAAGGCCTCGTCACCGAAGTTGGCGGGGGGATTCAACACTGGCGGGGTAAAGGTCAGCGGCTCAGGCAACACGGCGTTGCCACCCAGTTTGTAGACCAGCAGGCGCGCGTTGTTGGGGGCCCAGTAGCTGGCACCGCGCACGTTCTGTCCGGCCACCACGGCGATGTACTGCTCGCCGTCCACCTCATAGCTGGCGGCGCCGCCGACGATGCCCGCCAGGGTATCGGCGACCCAGACATGCTCGCCGTCATCCGCCCGAAAGGCGGAGAAGGTCTGGTTGTCAGTGCCCTGGAACACCAGGTTGCCCGCGGTGGTCAACAGGCCCGCGCGGGAGCCGCCCAGGCGTTGTTCCCAGGCCGGTTGCCGCGCCACCGGGTCCCAGGCCAGCAGGTAGGAGCCAGCGCCTTCCAGTTGCGGTGCCGGGTCCACTGGACGGCGGCCCACATTGATGGAAAGCAATTGGTTGCCCATTCTGGCGCCCGCTTCCGCCACCAGGGGGAAGCTGGTGTAGTTGGTGGGGATGTACATGTAGCCAGTGTCTGGATTGAAGGCCATGGGATGCCAGCTGTGGGCACCGCCCGCCGAGGGCACCACGTGGAAACCACGGTCATGGGCACCGTAGTTGGCCTCGGGAGCAAGGATGGGGCGGAATTCGCTGTCGAAGCCGGTCATCCAGTTGGCAGTGGGCACGAACAGGTCCGCCGACAGCACTTCGCCAGTGGCCACTTCGATCACATAGAAACCGCCGTTCTTGGCCGCCTGCATCACCACGTGGCGCTCGACGCCGTCGATCACCAGGTCGGCGGTGACCAGTTGCTGGGTGTTGTCGAAGTCCCAACTGTCATTGGGGGTGGCCTGATAGTGCCAGCGGTACTCGCCGGTCTTGGCATCCACCGCCACGATGGAGGCAGTGAAGAGGTTGTCACCGCCGCCTGGAGAACGTACTTCCGCCGGCCAGGGGGCGCCATTGCCAGTGCCGAAGATCACCAGGTCGGTGACTGGGTCATAGGTGATGCCGTCCCAGGGGGTGCCGCCGCCACCGAACTCCCACCACTCGCCATTCCAGGTCTCGGCGGCCCACTCCAATTCCGGCTGCTCGAAGCCCAGTTCGGGATTGCCGGGCACCGCCCACCAGCGCCACAGCTCCTGGCCGTTGTTGACGTCATAGGCTGCCAGATAACCGCGCTGATGGAACTCGGAACCGGCCTCGCCGATGAAGATGCGGCCGTCGGCAATGCGCGGCGCGCCGGTGATGGACAGGGCCAGTTCGCGGTCCGTGGCCTGCACTTCCCAGACTTTCTCGCCGCTGTCGGCCTTCACCGCCACCAGGCGGCCGTCCAGGGTGCCCCAGATGATCTTGTCTTCCCAGGCGGCGACGCCACGGTTGACGATGCCGCAGCACAGCTTCACCGCCCAGTCACCAGGCACCTGGGGGTCATACTTCCATAATTGGGCGCCGGTCTTGGCATCAAAGGCATAGACCTTGCTCCAGGGCGCGGTGATGAAGATGCGCCCGTCCACCACGATGGGGGTGGTCTCGTAACTGCCGCCGCGCTCGCTGAGGTCCGCGAACCAGGCCAGGCTCAGTTGATCGATGTTGTCGGCCGTGACCTGGGTCAGCGGGCTGTAGCGTTGCTCGCTGTAGTCGCGGCCATGGGACAGCCACTGGCCGGCATTCCCGGACGCATTGGCATTGCTGATGCGGTTGCTGTCCACCTGGGCCTGGGCGAGGCCAGACAGACTGGCGAGTGCCGCCAGCGAAAAGGCGGGCAGGAGAATCTTGATGGGATTGGGCATGTCTGAATTCCAGAGTTGAGAATGGCAAGTTGCAAGTAGGTTGTTGCACCACTGGCTGGCCCTGTCTGTTTATTGTCGGGCCGAATCAAGGCAGAATAGTACCGCCTCAAGTACGCATCGGAAAGCCTCCAAGGCCACTTGAGTCACTTCACACCACCTCCGTCACCATGGAAGCCGTGTTTCCACCCAGTCCGGCCATTGACGACGCCGGATTCCAATTACTGCAACAAACGAGAGATCTTACATGCAGCAGCCCAACATCATCATTTCTTCCCTCGACCTGGAAAGGCTGGAAAGCCTCATCGATTCGCTGCCCCGGGATGGCTTTCCCGGCAAGGCGGCACTGGAGGCGGAATTGGCCCGGGCCGACATTGTGGATCCCAAGCAGATACCTGCCTCGGTGGTCACCATGAACTCCACGGTGAGGTTCGCGGTGGAATCCAGCGCCGAGGAATTCAGCCTGACCTTGGTCTATCCCAAGGACGTGGACGGCTCCGGCAGCAAGATCTCCATCCTGGCCCCGGTGGGCAGCGCGCTGTTGGGATTGTCCCAGGGTGACAGCATCGAGTGGCCAAAGCCCGGCGGCGGCGTGCTCAAGGTGCGCATCAAGGAGATCCTTTACCAACCGGAACGGGCTGGAGAATTTCACCGCTGATTGGGAGTGCAGCGCCATGGCCAAGAACATCCTCAGCAGAATTGCTTGTCTCGGCGGCATTGCCCTGCTGTTTGCCAATGGCCATGAATCCGCTTATGGGCAACGGGAGTTCCGTGTCTACCGCAGTTACGAGCACGGCGCTCACGTTCCCCTGCCGCCGGACTACGAAGTGCCTGGAGAATTCGTCACCGGCCGTCTGATGTATCCCTCCCGTGGCTGGGGCGGTGGCACCTGGGAGCAGGGCGGCACCAGTTGGGCAGTGGATTACCCCGAAGGTGACCGCACCTTTGTCAGCCTGTTGCGGCGCTTCAGCACCATCAATACCCGCTCAGTGGAACAACCCGTCAACCTGGATGATGGTGACGATGTGTTCCACTGGCCCTTCCTGATGGTGGGCCTGGCCGGCTACTGGGATCTCAGCGACGCCCAGGCCGCCAAGCTGCGGGAATATCTGCTGCGCGGCGGCTTTCTGTTCGCCGACAGCTTCTTCGGCTCCGACTCCTGGGCCGGCTTCGTCAATGGCATGCGCAAGGTATTTCCTGACCGTCCCATCATCGATCTCACCCACGACCATCCGGTATTCCATACCGTCTACGACATCCCTGCCCTGGCAGAAACCCAGATACCCAACATGAACTCCCTGATGCGC
>JBJHAY010000216.1:0-6155 GCA_050485205.1 Gammaproteobacteria bacterium | reverse complement strand
ACCTTGACCTACTCCGCGTTGATGACCACGATGTAGTCACCGGTGTCCACGTGAGCGGTGTACTCGGGCTTGTGCTTGCCGCGCAGGCGGTGAGCGATCTCCGCGGACATGCGGCCAAGGGTCTTGCCGTCGGCATTGATGACATACCAGTCATGCTGCGCGGTGGCGTTGTTAGCGGAAAAAGTCTTCATTGTCGTTCTGTCCAAAGGCATTGCCATACAGGGAGCGCGAATTCTACCGGCGACCATGGCATTATTCAAGCCTCTCCGCCAACTTTTTCCCTGGAGCGGCCGCGGCAGCAAGGCTGGCGCAATATCCAGGCTAGGGCCGGTGTTCACGGGCCAGGTATTCGTGACTTTGCATTTCCAGCAAGCGGCTGCGGGTGCGCTCAAAGGCGAAGGCCAGGGCGGTACCGGTGTAGAGGTCTTCCAAAGGGGCGGCGGCGGACAGAATCAGCTTGACGCCATGGTCATAAAACTCGTCCACCAGCGTGATGAAGCGCCGCGCTTCATCATCCCGGTCTTCTCCCATCACTGGGACATTGCCGATCAGCACCGTGTGGCACAGTTGTGCCACTTCTATATAGTCCGCGGCGGCACGGGGGCCGCCGCAGATATCGGCGAACTCGAACCAGACCATACCCTCGGACCAACAGCGGAAGGGAATCAGCCTGCCCAGCACCTCCATACTGCCGCCCTGCTCGGTCTCGAGACCGGTCGCCAGATCCTGGAAACAGGTCTTCAAGGCCAACTCTGCCTGTTCATCCAGGGGGCTGTGGTAGATTTCTGCCTGCTCCAGGCTGCGCAGACGGTAATCGATGCCGCCATCCACGTTGACCACGTGGGTATGATGCCGCAGCAGGGCAATGGCGGGCAGGAACTTCTGACGCTGCAAGCCCCGCTCATAAAGACGCTCCGGCTCGATATTGGAGGTGGCCACCAGACATACACCTTCCTCGAACAAATGCTGCAGCAGGCCGCCCAGAATCATGGCGTCGCCAATGTCGGTGACGAAGAACTCATCGAAGCAGAGAATGTCGGCCTTGTCAGCAATCTCCCTGGCCACCCCTTCCAGTGGATTCTTGTTACCCTTCAACCTCCCGAGAGATTCATGCACCATGCGCATGAAGCGATGAAAGTGCATGCGCAGCTTGCGATCCCCAGGCAGACAATGAAAGAACAGATCCATCAGATAAGTCTTGCCGCGCCCCACCCCTCCCCAGAAGTACAAGCCTCGCAGTGGCTCGACGCGAGCACGGCCCAGCAGCCGCGCAAAGCGCTCGCCAATGCCGGGCTTGCGGGATTGGCGTGCCACCACCTCGTGATAAAGCCACTCCAACCGCGCCACTGCCTGAGCCTGGGCGGTATCGGGAAAGATGCGCTGTTCCTTGAGGTCGCGCTCATAACGTTTTTGGGGACTTAGGTGCTTGCTCACTGAATGCCACTGATCAAGTAGGGAGGTGCCTGGGCGGACCAAGCGCGTGATTATACGGTATACTCCCCACCTAGAGCCTTCTGGATACCACCCAAGCATGGATTTTTATCAATGACCTGGATTATCGCCATCATCAGTTTCGCCATCGGCCTCTGCGCTGGAGCAGTACTTTTTCGCCAATTCAAGCTGGACACCGCCAAGGTGGCGGCCCTGCAAGCGGAGTTGGACCAGGCACGCAAGGAACTTGATCAATATAAGGAAGGGGTAAACCAGCATTTCCATACCACTGCCGATCTCTTCACCAACCTGACCGACAACTACCGCGCGCTCTATCAGCATATGGCCAGCAGCGCCAAGACCCTGTGCCCCGATGACACCCCGGCACAACTATCTCTCGAACAACCCAATGCCGGACTGGGCTTTTCGACCAGCAACGCCAAGGGTGCCGGGAAAGCAGGAGAAAACGCCGGCGACATTGATCCACCCAGGGACTACGCCACCAAAACCCGCCCAGATCAGAAGGGCAACCTGGCCGAGGACTACGGCCTGAAACGGGAAGCATGAACCTTGAGCCACCCCCAGGCGACTCTGCCCCGTCGCCTGCAGGGCAGGCTCTTACAGTATTTGGGTTTCGCTCAGACTTCCCGTATAATGCCGGGCCGAAAATCACCACCCCCGTCGAGCACCCATGGTCACTGAACAACGCCTGACTCACCTCAAACAACTCGAGGCTGAGAGTATACATATCATCCGCGAAGTTGCCGCTGAATTCGACAAGCCGGTCATGCTCTATTCCATCGGCAAGGACAGCGCGGTGATGCTACACCTGGCTCTCAAGGCCTTCTATCCCGGCAAGCCCCCCTTCCCGCTGCTACATGTGGACACCACCTGGAAGTTCCGGGAGATGATCGAGTTCCGCGACAGCCATGTCAAAAACCTGGGGCTGGAGCTACTGGTCCACATCAATGAGGAAGGGGTGAAAGCCGGCGTTGGCCCCTTCACTCACGGCAGCCAGAAACACACCGACATCATGAAGACCCAGGCCCTGAAACAGGCCCTGAACAAGTATCAGTTCGATGCCGCCTTCGGAGGCGCGCGTCGTGACGAGGAAAAGTCCCGCGCCAAGGAAAGGGTTTACTCATTCCGCGACAAAAATCATCGCTGGGATCCAAAAAACCAACGCCCCGAGCTGTGGAATATCTACAACGGCAAGATCAACAAGGGTGAAAGCATCCGTGTGTTTCCGCTTTCCAACTGGACCGAGCTGGATGTCTGGCAGTACATCCACCTCAACAACATCGCCCTGCCTTCCCTCTACTTCGCCGCGCCGCGCCCAGTGGTCAACTATCATGGCGTCGACATCATGGTGAACGACGACCGGGTGCCGGAGGAAATGCGCAAAAACCCAGTCACCAAGATGGTTCGTTTCCGCACCCTTGGCTGCTATCCCCTTACTGGCGCGGTGCAGTCCAACGCCACCACCCTGCCAGAGATCATCCAGGAAATGCTGCTCACCACGACTTCCGAGCGCCAGGGCCGTCTCATCGACAGCGACCAGGCCGGCTCCATGGAAGCCAAGAAGCGCGAAGGCTATTTTTAACCGAGAATTGACTCAATGTCGCACCAATCCGATCTGATCAGCACTGACATCAATGCCTATCTTGCCCAGCACGAACGCAAGGAATTGTTGCGCCTGCTCACCTGTGGCAGCGTCGACGACGGCAAGAGCACCCTTATCGGGAGGCTGTTGCACGACTCCAAGATGATCTATGAAGACCAGCTGGAAGCCATCAAGTCCGACAGCCTGAAATCCGGCACCACTGGTGACAAGGTAGACCTGGCACTGCTGGTGGACGGCTTGCAGGCAGAACGCGAACAGGGCATCACCATCGATGTCGCCTACCGTTACTTCTCTACCGCCAAGCGCAAGTTCATCATTGCCGACACTCCCGGCCATGAACAGTACACCCGCAACATGGCCACCGGTGCCAGCAATTGTGAACTCGCCATCATTCTGATTGATGCGCGCTATGGTGTACTGACGCAAACCCGGCGCCACACCTTCATCGCCACGCTGCTTGGCATACAGAACATCATCGTGGCCATCAACAAGATGGACCTGATGGAGTTCAACGAAGAGGTGTTCAACAACATCCGTCAGGACTACCTGGACTTCACCCGTGATCTGGACATTCCCAATCTGTCCTTCATCCCCATTTCCGCCCTCAACGGCGACAACGTGGTGAACCCCAGCGACAACACCCCCTGGTACCAGGGCGAAACCCTGATGTGGATGCTGGAAAACGCCAAGATCAGCGCCGACAAGAATTTTGAAGATTTCCGCTTTCCGGTGCAGTTCGTCAATCGGCCCAATCTGGACTTCCGCGGCTACTGCGGCACCATCGCTTCCGGCATTGTGCGCAAGGGCGACGCCGTCACCGTGCTGCCCTCGCGCAAGACCAGCCGCATCAAATCCATCGTCACCTATGACGAAGAGCTGGAACAGGCGTTCACGCCAATGGCGGTCACCCTCACCCTGGAGGATGAGATCGACGTCAGCCGTGGCGACATGCTGGTGTTGAGCAACAATATCCCCGCCAGCAAGGATGAGTTTCGCGCCAACATTGTGTGGATGACCGATCAACCCTTGTTGCCTGGCACCCAGTACTATTTCAAGCACTCATCCCACAGCCTTTCGGGACAGATCAGCAGCATCATCTACAAGGTGGACGTCAACACGCTGGAGACATCGCCCACACCATCGCTGGGGCTCAATGAAATCGGGCTGTGTGAAGTGTCCTTGAACGAGCCGATTCACTTCGACGACTACAAACGCAGTCGCGGCACCGGCGCCTTCATCATCATTGACCGCCTGAGCAACGTCACTGTCGGTGCCGGCATGATCGTCGACTCCGCCCAGATCACCCGCAAGCGCAATGGCACCCACGGCCATGTGACGCCAGAAGAACGCGCCGCGCGCTATGGCCAGTTGCCTGTCACCGTGATCTTCATGGGTCTGTCCGGCGCCGGCAAGTCCACTCTCGCTCACGCGCTGGAGCGTACCTTGTTCGACATGGGTCGTGTCAGCACAGTACTGGATGGCAAGGGCATGCGCCTGGGAATCAGCCGCGACCTGGCTCATGATGCCGCCGGCCGTGCCGAGAATCTGCGCCGTAGCGCCTACATTGCTCGCTTCCTCAACGATTCGGGCATGATATGCTGCGCCGCCTTCGTGGCGCCCAACGTCGACTCCCGCGACCACGCCATCAATGTCATCGGCAAGGACAATACCATCCTGGTCTACCTCAATCCGCCATTGGAAGTGTGCAAACAACGCGATCCCAGCGGCATCTACGCCGCCGCCGAGAACGTGCCCAATCATGAGATTCCCGGTATTTCCTTCCCCTATGACGAGCCGGAAACCCCTGATCTCATCCTCGCCACTCATGAACTGAGTGTCGATGAGTGTATCGACAAGGTGGTGAATCTGCTGAAGGAACGTCAGGTTATCTGATGCTGGAAAGCTAAGCCAAGGGACTGTCAGTCGCGGATAAAGGCTTCGATGAAGTCATCCACGGCTTCCTTGGCGCGCTTGTGGATATCCTTCTTGGTGATACGCTTGACCACCCCCAATTGCCGCTCCAGCATGATGCCGTGCAGCACCAGACTGACAAAGTAGCGTGCCAGTTTGTCGGAACTGAACTTGGCATTCTTGCAGTGGCGGTCGAAAACCTTTTTCAGGTTGTAGTAAGCGAACTTGGGGCCGGTCTCGTAGTAGTACTTGCCAATGGTGGAACCGTTGGCGGACATATGAAAGATCAGTCGACGTAGCGCCTGGGTGCGGTCTGCGGTCAGGACCTTGAGTGTGCCCTCGGCGATGTGCATCAGGGCCTCTTCCAGGGAGTGGTCATGTTCCACTTCAGTGCTTTCCATGCCCTGGCGGTAGACTTCCAACTCGCGCTCCACCACCGCCTTGAACAGCTCTTCCTTGCTGCCGAAATAACGATAGATGGACTCCTTGGAAATGCCGGCATCGCGAGCCATGACATTGATGCTGGTGCCATCGAAACCATTTTCCAGGAAGCAATTGCTGGCAACGTCCAGGACTTCTTCGCGCTTGTTCTTGTAAGGACTCTTGATTGCCAAGTTAGATGCCATTTAGAGGAAATTCCAAAGCCACTTTTCCTGTCTCTATCAAGTCAGGCCGTTGATACGAGCGGCGATGGTAATCAGTTTTCCTTGAAGAATCAATGCGGAGGCAGGCAGTTACCCCCCTACCTCATGGCACTTTCCCCATTTTTTGCACTTTTTGGCTGGGAAGGTGTTGACAGGTGAACACGCCATCACTAATATAGCACCAAACCGTTCGGTTCGGACTTCGCAGAGCGAACAGGAGAACCCAGCAAAATCAAGCCACGGGAGGCTTGAAGGTAAAAGAACTGCCGTAATTGTATATAGATCGGGATAGCCAGTAAGAAAAGCTAGAAGAGAAGCAACGAATTTCAGCGCAAGCTGATAAACGCCCCCCTCTGAAGCCTGGGTCATGGTAGTAGCGACCCGGGCTTTTTTTTACCCATAATTTTCGTATTTTCCCCCTGCCCCCTGCGCGAAATTCCCCACCGTCATCCTCCGTTCAATCGCCACCCTGTAGGAGCGAGCAGGGCTCGCTTCTACAGGGTGAAGTGCGTGGATTCAGGATTGCCACGCCAGCGGTTCAGAAT
>JBJHAY010000215.1:0-6217 GCA_050485205.1 Gammaproteobacteria bacterium | reverse complement strand
GAATCGCCATCTTGGCCAACAGCCCCAAGGCAGTACTGTCGATGCCCTGGGTATCGGAAAGGTCCACCAGCACCGCTTCCAGCCCCTTTCTTTGCAGCAGGGATTCCACATAGCGGTCCAGTGTCGCGCTCATCACCACCCGCACGTCACCGACAAACTTCATAACTGGCACACCGTCGAAGTCGGCGGCGAGGATCTTGCCTGAGTTCATGGGTTCAACACGCTCATCATCGCGATGTCATCGGGTACACTGGAGAGATCATCAAGGTTCAGCGCTCGCCTGATACGCTCGAACCGTCCTTCGCAAGCTTCTATCACCGCCAACAGATAGCCCTCCTTGCCACCCGTGCTGGCCTCGGCATCCAGTATTTCCATGATGCCATCGGAAAACATGGTCATGGAGGCGCCAGGTTCGAAGGCCATGGTGCTTTCAAAGTACTCCGCCTCATCGGACAAGCCAATGGGCAGACTGGCCCTGGACAGGTCGATAAAAGCCGCCCGGCCATCCCGGTACAGCACCGGCAAGGGGTAATGCCCCGCCACACTGTAGAGTAATGTATTGTTTTCCCGATCCAGCACGCCAGCCACCATGGTGATATGTTTATCGAGACCGGCATCCAGCAAATCCCTGTTCAATGACTTCAGCAAAAGCGCTGGCGATAAAGGCTGGGTGAAACGACTGCGAATATGTTCACGACGCAATTGTTCAATGCGGAAACGCAACAGCACTGTCAGGAAGGCAGATGAAGAACCATGCCCCGAAACATCAGCAATGTAAAACAGCACCCGCTGTCTGGAAACCGGCTTGTAATCCACCGAGTCTCCACTGAGGTATAGGGAGGGAATCACGCAATGTTGAAAGTGATAACCGGCAATGTCGAGAGGTGAGCGCGGCAGCATGCTCATCTGGACATGACGTCCTGCCTGTTGATCAAGCTTGAACAGCACCACCGTGTCTTCCAATTCACGGTTGATCATTTCCAGCTTCTTGCGATAGCGGCTGTTTTCCGACAACAGCGCCGCGCGGCGTAGACTGTTCACCACTGAAAGCCCTAAAATTTCAAGGTCTTCCACCGGCTTCAACAAGTAATCGCTGACCCCAAGACGTATTGCCTTGATGGCATCATGGGTGCTGCTTCTATCCGCCAGCACCACGATGGGAATATCCGGAGATTCGGTGAGAATGGTTTCCAATGCCTCAAAACCATCCATGTCGGGCAGATTGAGATCACAGATGATGATGTCGGGATGGCGTTCGTGGAACAGTTCGATGCCACGGCGGCCACTGCCTGCCTGCAACACTTGATATCCATGGGCAAGCAGGTAGTCCTCGGCGGCCTGGGAGGCCACCGGGTCGCTTTCGATCAAAAGAATGACCCGCTCGTTGTCCCCGTTCATGATTTCAGACGGCGCGCCTCCCGGGCATGTCAAAAGTCATCGAAGTCATCATACATCTCGCCATCGGCCACCAGGTATTCGCGGCGCTGGATGTAGGCATCGCGAATGAAGGAATAACGGTCACCCCTGACCATGGACTCCACCGGCATGAAGCTCACCCGGGCATCAATGATGGTAGCAATGAACACCTGGTTCCTGGTGCGGTTGTGGCTGATGTAGAAAGCCGGATTCGTCATCAAATCCGGTACCGCGCCAAAACCATCACGGAGGTTGTAGCCCCCCAGGATCGGCACTTCGATATAAGGTCCGGCGGGCACGCCCCAATACCCCAGGGTCTGGCCAAAATCTTCATAATTCTTGTGCAGTCCCATGCGACCGGCCACGTCGAACACTCCCGCGATGCCCACCGTGCTGTTGAGCAGGAAGCGGCCGCTGTCTTCCAGAGCCTGATCGAACTTGAGCTGCAACACGTCATTCACGATCACGGTGAGATCGTCGAAGTTGCTGAGTACGTTGCTGACACCCTTGCGGATTGTCGGCGGTACAATCTTGCGGTAGTTCCTGGCCACCGGGCGGATCAGGAATCGATCCAGCTTGCTGTTGAAGGCAAACACCACCCGATTGACTTTCTCCAGTGGATCCCTGGTTTGCTCCTGGGCCAAGGCGGGGCCGGTCAGCACCAGGCCAAGCGCAAGGGCAGCCCCCAGCATCTTCCTGTTGGCCACGCGAAAGCTTGAAAGCATCTGCATCATCCTATGATCCGCATAAAATTCGCGCATGGTAGCCAAACTCACAGCAAAAGTCATGAAAATCCGTGTGACTTTGTGTTACCAGTCACATGGGCGCGCCAGCGCACTTCAACCACTGTTTTTCGAGCCGGCTTTCCGATACTGGCATGCGAGTACCCAAGGCCTGGGCGTAAAGGGAAACACGGTATTCTTCCAGCATCCAACGGAAACGTTCGAGTTCCTCGTCCGCCATATCCTGGCTGTCACAATAGGCCTTTCTGTCCCGGTAAGCCTCCCAGAAGGCCGCAATGCGCCGCCGCCATTCCTCGTCCTTTGTTGCTTGCCGGGGATATTTTTCCAGCCGCAGCGATATGGCCTTGAGATAGCGGGGATACTCTTTCAACCACTGCCAGGGTATCTGGAACATAAAGTTACTAAATATCAAGTGCGACAATTGGTTCTCCACATCCCGTGTCAAGTCCCGGGTTTCACTTGTCCGCAGCGATGAAAGCTCCTTGAGCACTTCTTGGTAAGCATCCAGAACACGGTACAGAAGCGCTTCAATACGCTCCGCCGCCTCAACCAGTCGAGACCTTCCGCTCTCGAACATGGATTTAAACTCTTTATCGCTACGTGGCAGACGCTGTTCCAGTTCAAATGCCTCCAGACAGGCGGTTCTGATCAACTGTGTCAATACGCTGTCCCTGCCGCCAATATGCTTCAAGGACAGAAGCCGTCTCGGATCTTTAAGCAGTTGCTTGCGCAGGTATTTTTCCTGCTGTCCCAGACTCAGCAAGGCCAGGCGCACGATGCCGGCGCGGCTGGCCAGAGTCGCCTTGTATGGGCTGTCCAGCAAGCGCAAGGCCACGCTGCCGCCCTCGTCCACCAGGGCTGGATAGGCCTTGACGACAATGCCTCCCTGCTCGATTTCATAGACGGCCGGCAACTCGCCGAAATTCCATGTCGTAATGCCCTCACGCTCAAACCCGGACTGGGAGTGGCGCCCCACGCTGCGTTCGATGGCGGGCGCCAATTCGGCCCGCAAAGTACTCAGGTCCCTTCCCTTCGCCACCACCACGCCATTCTCGTCCAGCACCTTGATGTTCATGCGCAGATGCTCGTCGAGCTGAAAATCCTGCCATTCCGCCAAGGGCACGTCGATACCGCTCAGGCGCTTCAGCTCTCGGGCCAGAGCCAACTTCAGGCTGCCAGCCTGCTTGTCGAGTCGCTGCAATATCCGGTCCACCACATCCGGCACCGGCACAAATTGCTTGCGCAAGTGCTTGGGCAAGGCCTTCACCAGAGCTATGCACTTGTCCCGCAACATGCCCGGCACCAGCCAATCCAGATCCTCCTCCCGCAACTGTCGCAATGCCACCAGCGGCACGTTCACTGACACGCCGTCATCTCTTTCACCAGGCTTGAAGGCATAGGCCAGGTCCAGGGCCATGCCGCCACTTTCGAAGCGGTCTGGGAACTGAGCAAGCTCCCCGGTACGGGCAACATCGCTGATCAGATCCTGTTCACTCAGAAATAACAGACGAGGCTCACGTTTCACCGCCTGCCGCCACCACCGCTCCAGACTGGCGACATCGAATACCGTGGTTGGCAGTTGACGGTCATAGAAAGCAAACACCGCTTCTTCGTCCACCAGGATGTCACGGCGCCGGGTCTTGTCCTCCATGGCACGCACCGATTCCACCAATTGCCGATTGTGGCTGAAAAATCCACAGCGGGTGTTCAATTGCATGCCCACCAGGGCTTCACGAATCAATATCGCGCGACTGGCGGCCGGGTCGATGCGGCCATAGGCCACGCGGCGTTTCTCCACCAGGGTCAGGCCGAGAAGAGTCACCTTCTCATAGGCCATGACCCGGCCCTGCCGCTTCTCCCAATGGGGCTCAAAGTAATGATGCTTCAGCAGATGCGCGCCCAACTGCTCGATCCACTCAGGTTCGATTCTGGCGTTCATGCGGGCATAGAGCTGGGAGGTTTCCACCAGTTCCGCCGACAGCAGCCAGCGCACTTTCTTGCGGAACAGCACTGACCCAGGGAATACCTGGTACTTGCGATTCCTGGCGCCCAGGTACAGCCCCTGATCCGGTATCAGATTGGCCACCTGGCTCAACAAGCCACTCAACAAAGCCCGGTGAATCTGCTCATAGGCGGCTGGCTCACGGTTTTCCCGCAGCTTGAGTTCCTGGCATACCAGGTGTAACTGGCGGTGCACCTCGCGCCATTCGCGCATGCGCATGAAGGAGAGAAACTGCTGCTGACAGTATTTGCGCAAGTGATTGCGCGGTAGTTCCTGCCGCTGGACTTCGAAGGATTCCCACAAATTGACCAGGGACAGAAAGTCCGACTCCGGATGCTGGTGCTGACGATGTTTCTCGTCCGCCGCCTGCTGCCGGTCATGGGGCCGCTCGCGTGGATCCTGGATGCTGAGAGCGCTGACGATGATCAACACTTCGCGCAGACAGCCTGTCTCGGCCGCTTCCAAAATCATGCGCGCAAACTTGGGATCCACCGGCAGGCGCGCCATCCGCCTCCCGGCCTGGGTCAGCGCTTGCCTGCCATCGACCGCGCCGATCTCTTCAAGCAAATTGAAACCATCATTCACAGCCCGGGAATCAGGACTGTCAACAAAGGGAAAACTCGAAATATCACCTAGATTCAAAGCCAGCATTTGCAGAATCACCGAGCCCAGGTGGGTGCGCATGATCTCGGTATCGGTGAAGGCTGACCGCGACAGAAAATCTTCTTCGCTGTAGAGACGCACGCAAGTACCAGGCCCCAGTCGACCGCAACGGCCAGCACGCTGGTTGGCGCTGGCCTGGGAAATCGCCTCGATGGGCAGCCGCTGTACCTTGCTGCGCACACTGTAGCGGCTGATGCGGGCGGTGCCGGTATCGATCACATAGCCGATGCCGGGTACCGTGAGCGAAGTCTCCGCCACATTGGTGGCCAGCACCACGCGTCGGCCCTTGTGACTCTGGAACACTCGGTTCTGCTCGGCATTGCTCAAGCGCGCGTACAGCGGCAGTACTTCGATATGAGGCAGTTGTGCCTTGCGCAGATCATTGGCCACGTCACGGATTTCCTTTTCTCCGCTCAGGAATACCAGGATGTCGCCATGGCTGGGTGGCTTGTGGCGCTCCCGCTGCAACAACTCGCGGATGGCCTCGATGATACGCTCCCCCTGTTCACTGTCATCCCCCTCTTCCAGGGGGGGGCGATAAAGCATTTCCACTGGATAGGTGCGGCCCGAGACTTCGACGATGGGGGCATCGCCAAAATGGCGCGAGAACTTTTCCACGTCGATGGTGGCGGAAGTGATGATCAGCTTCAGATCCGGCCGCCGCGGCAACAGGCGTTTGAGGTAGCCCAGCAGGAAGTCGATGTTGAGGCTACGCTCATGGGCTTCGTCGATGATCAGGGTGTCATAGCGGTTGAGGAAGCGGTCATGCTGCGTCTCCGCCAACAGGATGCCGTCAGTCATCAATTTGATATAGGTGGTGTCATCGGTGAGATCGCTGAAGCGCACCTGATAGCCCACTTCCTTACCGCCCTGCACTCCCAGTTCCTCGGCGATGCGGTTGGCCACGGTGCGGGCCGCCAGACGTCGCGGCTGGGTATGCCCGATCATGCCGTGGATGCCGCGGCCCAGTTCGAGGCAGATCTTGGGTAATTGCGTGGTCTTGCCGGAGCCGGTTTCACCGGCCACGATGACCACTTGATGCTTGGCGATGGCATCGCGGATTTCCGCCACCCGCTCGCTGACCGGCAAGCCTGATGGGTAATGCACCTGCGGCAGCCGGGCGCGGCGTACTTCAGCCCGGGCACAAGACGCGTCAATCTGTTTCGCCAAGGCCTGCAACGACTGTGGCTTCTCTTGCCCCTCGCGCTGTCCGCGCAAGCGTCTCACGGCCATGCGCAGGCGGTGACGGTCCGCGCTCATGGCCTGACCAATGGCCCGTTCCAGGGCCGCAAGTTCTGCTTTCATGCCCGCACCCGTACCTTCCAGGCACCCCGATTTCGGCCTTCCCCGTCAAACCCCAGCACGCGGCCTTCCGCTTGCAGGTAGCGCAGAT
>JBJHAY010000214.1:0-6247 GCA_050485205.1 Gammaproteobacteria bacterium | reverse complement strand
GCTCCAGGCCAGGCGCAGACCCTCCACATTGGCGGCAGTGATCTGATCCAGTGGACTGAAACCATGGGCATCATAGCCACGGCGCCAGGTGAGCCAGTCGGCGGCGGGAGGATCCTCCAGCGTGGCATCACTGACAGCCGTCAGATTGTCCAGGGGATTGGGCAGGCTCACCTCCTGCCGCGGCGCGTAGGAGGAATAGGCCATGAAACTGAAGCCCCCCGCCGGAATCACCATGGCGCCCAGCTGGCGGGGATCGGCGGGCAGTTCCGAAGCGCCGGCCACCACGTCGTTCTGTTGCAGCATGAAGGCCACCAGGTTGGCATAGGTGGTGGCATCCAGGGAACCGGGCTCGGCAGTGGGCATGGTGGTGCGGGTGATATCGAACAGGTCCAACACCGAGCGGCCGCCATAGCGCTGCATGAACAGATAACCCTTGAGAGGAGAACCAAGCGGACCATCATCAAGATTGGCGCCGTGACATTGCACACATACTTCCTGATAGACCCTGGCCCCGGCGGCTGCCTGGGCCTCGGTGTAGGACAGGGCGTTTTCCTGGGCCTGGCCTGGATGACACCAAGCCAGCGCCAGCATGATCAGCAGCCTTGATTTCCTGTCCATGGGTTCCTCCTTTGTTTTTCGCGAAACCGGATTTATCCATAATAAGCGGTAAAAATCCAGACCAGTGATGAGTGCCCACAAGTGCTTGAATACACTGTCTGCTTTAAAGACAGTCCCGCCGGTACCTGCGACATCACCAACGACCTGGTCCGGGAATTCTGTCAGGCCAATCCCGGTGACATCAGCTGCGCCATGTTCGCAGCGCCCTGATCCGCTTGACCCTGCCCCATTTTCGTAGACTAGCCGCACTTTGCGCCTCTCTCCTGAACCGCTATACTCCCTACCTGATTCCAACCACATTCAGGAGGACTGTCCATGATTGCCCTTATGCAACTTGCCCTGCAGGCGAAGGCAGGCCGTCCTTCCTGAGCGTTCCGTTTTCCGCGAACACCCTCTGTTTCTGAGTTCCGAACCTGGGAACGACCCCGCCTTCCGCTCGCAGTCAGGCGGGCTTCATTGAAGCCCTTTCCTAATTGATTGCCGTCCGTGTCGTTCACGGACCCCATGAGGCGTGTTCCCATGTCATTTTCAAACTTATCCCGTCTGGGATGGAAAGCCTGTTTCCAGCAACAGCTCGACACAGCAGGTGCCGAAGGCCTTCCGGCTCGCATCAGCGCCGTTCACAAAGGTCATTTTCAGGTTCTCACCGAAGCGGGCGAGTTGACCATTCATAGCGCTCTGTTGCAAGGCCTGCCCCCCTGCACCGTGGGCGATTGGCTGCTGCTGCAACATGAGACCCGGCGCCCCTTGCGGCTGCTGGAACGTTTCAGCCTGCTGCGGCGCAAGGCCGCCCGTGCCCGTGTCGACACGCAATTGCTCGCCGCCAATGTGGACTTGCTGTTGATCCTCAGCAGTTGCAACCGTGATTTCAATCCGGCGCGCCTGGAGCGCTACCTGGCCCTCGCCCTCGACGCGGGGGTACACCCCCTGGTGGTGCTGACCAAGGCCGATCTTGTGGACGATGCCGCGGATTTCCGCCGCCAGGCGGAAAAGCTGCGCCCAGGGCTGGCTGTCGAGACCGTCAATGCTCTGAATCCTGAAAGTCTGCATGGCCTGATGGCCTGGTGTCGGCCGGGACAGACCCTGGCACTGGTGGGCTCGTCCGGTGTGGGCAAGTCCACCCTGGCCCAGAGCCTGGGCACTGGCGAACGCGAGACTGCGCCTATTCGCGAGGATGACAGCCGCGGCCGCCACACGACCACGGCTCGTTCCCTGCATCTGCTGCCAGGAGGAGCGCTGCTGATCGACACGCCCGGCCTGCGGGAACTGCAACTGACCGGCGGTGAAGAGGCCATTGATACGCTGTTCGAAGATATCCACGCCATTGCCGGCTGCCGTTTCGCCGACTGCCGCCATGAAAATGAGCCAGGCTGCGCGGTACGGCGCGCGATAGAAGAAGGCCAACTGGAGCAACGGCGGCTCAATAGCTATCACAAGCTGCTGCGCGAGCAGCGCCATAACAGTGAAACCCTGGCGGAGCGCCACGAACGCTTCCGCAAACAGGGGCGCCTGTACACCCGCATCCAACGGGAAAACCGCAAAAGCAGGCAGCGGGAGTGACTTTGGTTGTCGGCATGGATGATCTGCCCGTGGTTGGACGTTGTATTCATGCCGCAACAAAGGCACTATCGCACAAACAAAACTACAGGAGTGACAGATCATGGCCCTTTGGGATAAACCTGAACCCAGCAAGACCGACACCCCCACCCCAGGCAACCCACAGCCGCAGGCAGGGACTCCCGCAACAGCGACGCAAAGCACACCCTCCAGGGCGGCTTCCGCCAAGGAGCGCGCCGACATGAAGGAATCCCTGGTGGCTTCCGGCCTGACCATCGAAGGCAAGATCAATGGCAAGGGTCATGTGCGGGTCGCCGGCAAGTTCAAGGGCGACATCCAGATCGAGGGAGACCTGCACATCGACGCCGATGCCAAGGTGGAAGGCCAGGTGAACGCCAGTGAGGTGATCGTGACCGGCGATCTTCAAGGCAACATCGACAACGCCAGGCACGTCGAACTGAAGCAGGGCAGCAGCATCATCGGTGACATCAAGGCCAACTCCTTTTCCGTCGCCGCCGGCGCCCGCATGCGCGGCAACGTGGACTGTGGCTTCAAGGACGGTACCAGCAGTTGACTCGAACCTGTCCCCACTGCAAGGCAACCATCCTTGCCAGCGCACACATCTGCCCTGGCTGCCGGGGGCACTTGCGTTTCGACAAGAGCGGCGACGCGCCGGCAGCCATTGCTTCCTGGAAAATCGAAGGCTCCTTCAGCGCCGAGCGTCCCAACGAGCCCATGGAGTACTCCATCCTGATCAGCGTGCGCGACGAGCGCAACGAAGAAATCGCCCGGCATGTGGTGAACGTCGGCTCGCTGCAGGGCGCGGAACGGCGCACTTTTGTCTTGTCGGTCGAGACGCCAGACAAGGGAAAGTAACAGACCAAGAGTAGGCATGAAGGGTGTATAACCGGGTTCCGCCCGCCCCAGTCATGACTTGAGCCGTGATTCGAACGAGGAGCATGCAATGACAGGTTCCGCCACGCCCACCATCCGTGACAAGCCGGCTGTTGCCGGGGCTTTCCGGCCCTCGTTCTACTTCTGCATGATCCTGCTGATGAGCTTCTTTGTGTTCAGCGGCTTCGGCATGACTTATTGGTTTCCGCTGGCAACCGGTACTTTTCCACCCGCGCCTCCCGTGGTGCATCTGCATGGCCTGGTGTACTTCACCTGGATGATCCTGCTGTTGGCGCAGGCCTCGCTGGTGCATGTGAAGAATGTGGCGCTTCACCGCAGCCTTGGCACCTATGGCATTGCCCATGCCACGGCCGTGATGTTCATGGGGGCACTGATTACCTTGCTGGGTGGCGTCAATGGCCGCGACAACCCCTCCATCACTTATTTTGACGGCATTTACCTTGGGATTATGGCGGTAGTGGGCTTTGGCTTGCTGTTCACACTGGCCATCCGCAAGGTGCGCTCACCAGAGATACACAAACGCCTGATCCTGTTCGCCATGCTGCCAATTCTGCCCCCTGGCATTCATCGTCTGTACATGGTGCCTTTCGGGCTCAATTACTTCCCGGTATTGCCCATGTACTTGACCCTGGACGCCATGGCCGTGGCAATACTGGTCCATGAATGGCGTGGCAATGGCCGCATCAATGGTTACAGCCTGATCGGCGCCGGCTGGCTGCTGCTGCAACAACTGCTGCACTATCCCCTCACACACTCGGCATGGTTTGCCGATTTTCTCTACGGCCTGACCGGCATGGTGTACTACCGCTGAATGGCAGGCAGAATCGGCGCTAGCCCGCATATTGCAACCCGCCCTTTGCTGCAATACGCGGGCTGGAAGCGCTGGTCAAGCCGCGGGTGAATATCCCACCAGTGACTTGTATTCCAAAAACTCGCCAAAGGCCTGATCCGCGAATTCCCGGCCATTGCCGGACTGCTTGTAACCGCCAAAGGGCACTCCCAGGTCGAGACCGGCGTTGTTGATGCTGATGTAGCCGGCACGGATGCGCGCCGCCACCGCGCGGGCATGGTCCAGATCCTTGCTGTGTACATAACCGCCCAGTCCATAATTGGTGTCATTGGCGATGGCGATGGCTTCTTCCTCGCTGTCGTAGCCGATGATGCACAGCACCGGGCCGAAGATTTCCTCGCGGGCGATTTCCATGTCATTGCGCACATCGCGGAAAACCGTGGGCTTCACGTAGTAGCCCTTTTCCAGGCCTTCCGGCTTGCCGGGACCACCGGTCACCAGCCGCGCACCCTGGGACAGACCGCCGGCAATCAGCCGCTGAATCTTGTCCCACTGGGCCTGGGAGATCACCGGCCCCATGCGGCTGTCCTGGGCGGGATCGCCGGGCGCCCAGCTTTCCGCCACTCGCTTCGCCACTTCGCAGACTTCCTCCATCAGGCTGTTGGGAACGATCATGCGGGTAGGGGCACGGCAGGATTGGCCGGAGTTCATCATGATGCCATTGATGCCACCCGTGACGGCAGCCTCGATGTCGGCATCCGCGAGAATGATGTTGGGACTCTTGCCCCCCAGTTCCTGGTGAACCCGTTTCACCGTGGCGGCGGCTGCGCGCGCCACCTCGATGCCGGCGCGGGTGGAGCCGGTGATGGAAATCATGTCCACTCCGGGATGCTCCGCCAGATAGGCGCCCACCACGGGCCCCTCTCCCTGCACCAGGTTGAACACGCCGGCCGGCACACCGGCGGCATGCAGAATGTCGGCAAAGATCTTGCCGGAGAACGGCGCAATCTCGGAGGGCTTGAGCACCACCGTACAGCCCACCGCCAGCGCAGGCGCCACCTTGGCGCAAATCTGATGGATGGGCCAGTTCCAGGGGGTGATGAAGGCACACACGCCGATGGGTTCGCGGACGATGTGGCTGGTGCCGCGAGCTTCGTCGAAGCTGAAACTTTCCAGCACCTCCAGTGCCTTCTTGAAGTGATTGACGCCGATGCCGGCCTGGGTGCCCACCGCCAGCCAGCGCGGCGCACCCATCTCCTCCATGATGGCCTCGCCCAATGCCGGCACGGTTTTTTCAAATTCCTCGATGATCCTGCGCAGGATGTCCAGCCGTTCCTCCCGGCTGGTGCGCGACCAGGTCTTGAAGGCCTCACCGGCGGCATCCACCGCCTTGTCGACATCGGCATGACTGCCCAGATTGATGTGTCCCGCCACGGATTCAGTGGCAGGGTTGATGACGTCCCTCGGATTCGGTTTCACCGGGTCTGTCCACTGACCGTTGATGTAGAACTGCATGTAGTCACGCATGGCATACTCCTTTCTTATTCTGTTTCAGGTGCCTCGACGCGCCGCTTGCCGCGATGCGCTCCGGCAATGATCGTCCGGCACCATGATGCCGGCAAGTAATGGAATCTACAGTAAATAAGCGTATATCGCCGTCAACACTCCCAGCACGCTGGCCAGGATGATGCTGTGGCGTACCGTGAACAGGAACAGTTTCGATTCCTGTGCCCTAGCCATGCCAGTGGCCGCCACTGCCACGGCAATGCTCTGCAGGCTGATCATCTTGCCCATCACGCCTCCCGCCGAATTGGCGGAAGCCATCAGCACTGGATCAAGCCCCAGGGAATTGGCGGTCACCACCTGCAGGTTGCCGAACAGGGCATTGGCAGATGTCACACTGCCAGTCAAGAATACCGCCAGCCAGCCCAGCATGGCGCTGAAGTAGGGAAACAGCACGCCGGTGGCGGCGAAGGCCAGTCCCAGGGTAACAGTGGCGCCGCTGTAGTTCATCAGGTAGGCGAGCCCCAGCACCGAGGCGATGGTCAGCAGGGTAAAGGCCAGTTGCTTGGCCACCGATCCCAGCAGATTGATATACGCCTTGAAGCCGAACTTCAACACGATGGCACTGGCCACGGTGGCAAAGGCACAGGCGGTGCCCGCCGCCGCCAGCCAGTTGAGGGTGTAGACCGCCGCATAGGGGGCCGGCGTCTCCACCACTGGCACACCGCGCTCAATGGCATGGTGCAGGCCGGGCCATGCGCTCAGCATGGTGACGCTGGGGAGCAGCCCGCCGCGAATGCCGCTGCCCCACAGCAGCACGGAGAACACCCGGCGAATGTAGGGAGAGGAGCCCGGCGGGGTCGG
>JBJHAY010000213.1:0-6259 GCA_050485205.1 Gammaproteobacteria bacterium | reverse complement strand
ATCCACGACTGACCAGACCCCGTATACCACTGACGAGTGACCCGGCGCACGTTTCATTCCAGTTTCACAAGCCCTGTGCTGGCGGCTGCGCGCCGCTTGCCACTATAATGGGCGCTTGCGCGGGACGGACTCCCGCACTGAGGCGTTGTTTCAATCTTATTGTTTATTATCAGGAGAATTGCCATGTCAAAAGGGCACTCTTTACAAGACCCTTTCTTGAACGTACTACGAAAGGAAAAAATCCCGGTAGCCATCTACTTGGTCAGTGGCATCAAGTTGCAAGGACAAATCGAGTCCTTCGATCAATTTGTGATCGTGCTCAAAAACACAGTCAATCAGATGGTCTACAAGCATGCTATTTCCACCGTCGTCCCCAACCGGATGATCAGAATTCCGATGCTCAACCAGCCGGAAGGCGGAGACGATGACGAGGAGTCCCTGGGTAACGCCTGAGTTATGGCGCGACCACACTCATTAGAGGCCCTAGTTGTTTTTTGAACGTCCCGACAGCGGTGAGATCGCCATCCTGGTGCATCTGGAAACAGATCAGGATGGCGATGACGACCCCAAAGAATTCGAGGAACTGGTGATATCGGCCGGCGCCAGCCCGGCCGCCTACATCCTCGGTACCCTGCGCCATACTTCCCCACGCTACTTCGTGGGCACCGGCAAGCTGGAGGAAATCCGCGAGGCGGTGGCCCTGCACCAGGCGGAAGTGGTGCTGTTCGATCACACCCTCAGTCCCAGCCAGGAACGCAACCTGGAAAAGGCCCTGCAGTGCCGGGTGCTGGATCGTACCGGCCTGATTCTGGATATCTTTGCCCAACGCGCCCGCAGCCACGAAGGCAAGCTGCAAGTGGAACTGGCACAGCTCAAGCATGCCACCACCCGCCTGGTCAGGGGCTGGACTCACCTGGACCGCCAGAAGGGCGGCATCGGCCTGCGTGGCGCCGGTGAAACCCAGTTGGAACTTGACCAGCGCCTTATCGGCGGCCGCATCAAGGCCATCAATAAAAGTCTGGAGAAAGTCCGTGGCCAGCGTGAACAGGGGCGCCGCGCCCGCAAGCGCGCCGAAATCCCCACGGTGTCCCTGGTGGGCTATACCAACGCCGGCAAGTCCTCCCTGTTCAACCGGCTCAGCCAGGCCCAGGTCTACGCCGCCGACCAACTGTTCGCCACCCTGGATTCCACCCTGCGCAAGATCCAGCTTCCCGACGTCGGCGCCGCCATCCTGGCGGACACCGTCGGCTTCATCCGCAAGCTGCCTCACCAACTGGTGCAGGCCTTCCGCGCCACCCTGGAAGAAACCACCCAGGCCAGCCTGCTGCTGCATGTGATCGATGCCCACAATGAACAGCGGGAGCAGCTGAAAGGCCACGTTGACGAGGTGCTGGCTGAAATCGGCGCCGATCAAATCCCGGTGCTGGAGGTTTACAACAAAGTGGACCTGCTGCCGGAGCGGGCCGCCGGCATCGAGCGTGACGCCAGCGGCAAGCCCCTGAGGGTCTGGGTCTCAGCTGTCAGCGGCGCCGGCATTACAGACTTGCTGCAAGCCATCAGTGAAATGCTGGGGGACGACTTCATCGAACCCGACCTGGCCCTGGAACCCAACCAGGGACGGCTGCGGGCGCGGCTCTACAAACAGGGTGCGGTGAAGACCGAAAGTACTGATGACGAGGGCCGTCTGACCCTTGGCCTGCGTCTGCCACGACAGGAATTCATCCGCCTGCTGCGGGAGGAGGGACTGGACCCAGCACCCTTCATCGGCGGCGCCGACACTCAGGCACCACAGGCAAGCCACGCCTAAACTTGTGTCAATGGTGTGCATAATTCGTTAAAATTCCGCTTCGCGACTGTAACAACACCCAGACTCACACTGTAAAAGGATTCCGGAGAAGCCGATGGCCTGGAACGAACCTGACAACAATGACCGCAAGAACGATGCCTGGGGCAACGGCGGTCAACGCGGCGGCAAGGACCAGGGTCCCCCCGATATCGACGAAATTTTCGGCTCGCTGCTGAAAAAGCTGTCCAAGGGACTGGGCAGCGGCAATGGCGGCAACCAGGGCGGAGACGGCGGTGGCCGCGAAGGCGGTGAAGGTCTTTCGGCCGGCATCATGCTGGCTGTGCTGGTGATTGCCCTGGTGGTCTGGGCAGCCAGCGGCTTCTATACCGTGGATGAACAGGAACGCGGCGTGGTGTTGCGCTTCGGTCGCGCCCTCGACGACCTGGTGCAACCGGGCCTGCACTGGAATCCTCCCCTCATCGATGAAGTCCACAAGATCAATGTCACCCGGGTCTTCGACAGAAACTTCAACCACTCCATGCTTACCGAGGACGACAACATCGTCGTGGTCACCATGTCGGTGCAATACATCATCACCGATGCCCGCAAGTACTACCTGGAAGTGAAGGACCCCATCATCAGCCTGGAGCAGGCCGCGGAATCCGCCCTGCGCCATGTGGTGGGCAGCTCCATCATGACCAACGTGCTGACCGTGAGCAGGGGCCAGATTGCCCAGGACGTGCGTGAACGCCTGCAAACTTATCTGGATCACTACGGCACCGGCATCACCATCAGCCAGGTCAACGTCGATCGTGCGCAGCCTCCCGAGGAAGTACGCGCCGCCTTCGACGACGTGATCAAGGCCGACGAGGACAATCGCTCGCTGCAGAACGAAGCCCGCGCCTATGCCAGCCAGGTGGTGCCCGAGGCCCGTGGCCGTGCCCGCCGCCAGATCGAGGAAGCCATGGCTTACCGCGATCGCGTCATTGCCAGGGCGGAAGGTGAAACCGAACGCTTCGAGGCACTGCTGACCGAATACCAGAAAGCCCCAGGGGTGACCCGCCAACGCCTGTACCTGGAAACCTTCCAGGAAGTGCTCTCCAATACTTCCAAGGTGATGATGGACGTGGAAGGTGGCGGCGGCAACATGATCTACCTGCCCCTCGACCGCCTGATGGAGCAACAACCCAACCAGCCCCGTCCAGCCCCCAATGTCAGCGGCCGCATCGACCCGCCAATGGACATTCGCAGCCTGTCGGACCAGGTCATCCGTGACATCCAGTCCCGTCCCGGCAGCACCGTAAGAGGAAGTCGCTGATGAAAAGTTCCAGCATGCTCAGCATAGGATTCCTGGCCGTGATGGCGGTCATCGCCTTCAATTGCCTCTATGTGGTGAAGCAGACCGAACGCGCGGTGCTGCTCACCTTCGGCCAGGTCACCAATTTCGATGTGCCTCCGGGGCTGCACTTCAAGATCCCTGGCGTACACGTGGTGCGCCTGTTTGACGGCAGGGTGCAGACCTTTGCCGCCAATACCGAAAGCTACCTCACGGTTGACCGTCAGTACCTGGAAGTGGACTCCTTCGCCAAGTGGCGTATTGCCAACGTGGCCAACTACTACACCTCCACTTCCGGCAACGCCGACATCGCCAACAACCTGCTGGCCCAGCGCATCAACACCGGCCTGCGCAATCAGTTTGCGCGCCGCACCATGCGCGAAGTGGTTTCCGGCGAACGCGACCTGCTGATGACCGAACTGCGGGATCAGATCAACATCATTGCCCAGGAAGAACTTGGCATCGAAATAGTGGATGTGCGAGTCAAGAAAATCGAATTGCCGACACAGGTCAGCGAGTCGGTCTATCTGCGCATGAACACCGAGCGCCACGAGGAAGCCCGACGCCTGCGTTCCACTGGCAACGAGTTGGCCGAGGGCATCCGCGCCGACGCCGACCGCCAGGAAATCATCATCGAGGCAGAGGCATACCGGGATGCGGAACGCCTCCGTGGCGAGGGTGATGCCATCGCCACCGCCATCTACGCCGAGGCCTTCAACAAGGATTCGGAGTTTTATGAGTTCGTGAGAAGCCTCAATGCCTACCGCGAAACCTTCAACTCCCGTGGCGACATTTTCCTGCTGAGCCCGAAAAGCGATTTCTTCAAGTATCTCAACAGCAGCACGGCGGAATAGGAAATGCCATGTGGCGGGATCTGGGGGTAGCCTTGAGTCTGCTGCTGGTGCTGGAAGGCATCATCCCCTTCCTGTACCCGGCACGCTGGCGCAAACTGGTACAAAGCATCGCGGAAGTGGACGACAAATCCTTGCGACTACTGGGCATGGGCAGCATGCTGACTGGCACTATCCTGTTATACATAATCAACTGAAAGGTTATTGAACATGAACGGCCCTGACCGCTGGCTGCTGCCTGACGGTGTCGATGAAATATTGCCTCCCCAGGCGGGCAGGCTGGAAACCCTTCGCCGGGAAATCCTCGATCTATACGCCTCTTGGGGCTATGAACTGGTCATTCCACCACTGGTGGAATTTCTCGATTCATTGCTGATCGTGCCCGGCAACAACGAACTCAATCTGCGCACTTTCAAGATCGTCGACCAATTGAGTGGCCGCAGCATGGGCGTGCGCGCGGACATCACGTCGCAGGTGGCCCGCATCGATGCCCATGGCCTGAAGGGCAATATCCCGGTGCGGCTTTGTTATGCCGACAGCGTGCTCCATACCAGACCACAAAGTCTGCTTGGCTCCCGCGTGCCGATTCTGATTGGCGCCGAACTCTATGGCCACAGCGGCGTCGACAGCGACATCGAAGTCATTACCCTGATGCTGGAAACCCTCGCCATCGCCGGCATCGAGGATGTGCAACTGGCCCTCGGCCACGTCGGCATTTACCGTACCCTGGTGGCCCACGCCGAACTTGAGCCACAATTGGAACAAAAGCTGTTCGACGCCCTGCAACGCAAGGCCACCGAGGAAATCACCCAATTGCTGGAGCATCAGGACATCGACCCAGCGCTGTTGCTGATGCTGAAAAACCTGGTGGATCTGTGTGGCGGTGACGAGGTGCTGGACAAGGCCGCGATCATGTTCAACAAGGCTCCAGAACAGGTCTCTGAGTGTCTTGGCCAATTACAGGCCATCAGCCGCGGAATCCGTCAGCGCTTCCCGCAACAATCCCTGTATTACGATCTGGCAGAGTTACATGGTTACCAGTACCATAGCGGCCTGGTATTCGCCGCCTACGCTGGCGAACATGGCGATGCCATCGCCAATGGCGGTCGCTATGATGCCATCGGCAAGGCCTTCGGTCGCGCCCGCCCCGCCACCGGCTTCGATGCCGATTTGACGGTACTGATGCGGCTGAGCACCAGGAAATTCCAGGCAGTTGATCGCATTTTCGCGCCATATGCGGACAATGACAGCCTGCTTCAATTCATCAACCAACTCCGGTCCGAGGGTCACGTGGTGATCGCGGGCCTGCAAGGTCAAACCGAGTCCGCCGCCGACATGCACTGCTCACATGAGATCACCATGTCGGAATCAGGCTGGCAGCTACGTCCAGTCAAAAACTGATCATTATTTCAACCAAGATATCGCAAAGGCATCAACATGGGTAAAAGCGTCGTCGTGCTCGGCACACAATGGGGTGATGAAGGTAAGGGCAAGGTCGTGGACCTGCTGACCGAAAAAGTCTCCACGGTGGTCCGCTTCCAGGGTGGCCACAACGCCGGCCACACCCTGGTGATTGGCGGAGAGAAAACCGTGTTGCACCTGCTGCCATCCGGCATCCTGCGTCCGGATGTGCTGTGCGTCATCGGCAATGGTGTGGTGCTTTCGCCCGAGGCCCTGCTCAAGGAAATAGACGGGCTTGGCGAGAAGGGCTTCTCCGTGGACGGCCGACTCAAGATCAGTGGCGCCTGTCCCCTGATCCTGCCCTACCACATCGCCCTCGATCAGGCCCGCGAGTTGAAGAAGGGCAACAACAAGATCGGCACCACTGGCCGTGGCATCGGCCCCGCCTATGAGGACAAGGTGGCCAGGCGTGGCATCCGTGTGGGCGAATTGCTCAACGAGAAACACTTTGCCGCCAAACTGGCGGAAGTGCTGGAATATCACAACTTTGCGCTCCAGCACTACTATGGCGTGTCTCCCATCGACTACCAGAAAACCCTCGATGAAACCCTGACAATGGGCCGCCGTATCGCGCCCATGGTCACCGACACCATCGAAATCCTGCATGGCACCCGCAAGCGCGGCGAGAACATTCTGTTCGAAGGTGCCCAGGGTTCGCTGCTTGACATCGACCACGGCACCTATCCCTTCGTCACCTCGTCCAACACCACCGCCGGCGGCACCGCCACCGGCAGCGGTTATGGACCACTTTATCTGGATTATGTACTGGGTATCACCAAGGCCTATACCACGCGGGTCGGCAGTGGTCCATTCCCAACGGAACTG
>JBJHAY010000212.1:0-6259 GCA_050485205.1 Gammaproteobacteria bacterium | reverse complement strand
CAAGAACTCGACCTGAAAGACGTCATGGACGCCGAACTGATCGCGGATGATATGGACCTCTCCGACATGTCCCAGGTGAATGAGGACGGAGAGGCGGATCAAACAGAGGAGGAATAAACTCCAGGCATCCGATGGAGTTGTCATATGCAAACCATCGAAGCATTTGCCCAGAACCTGACCACTTATCTCGAACCGGCCCAAGTGGACCTGGTCCGAAGAGCCTACTATTACGCGGAACAGGCCCATGATGGCCAGTTCCGCCGCTCCGGCGAACCCTACGTCACCCACCCCCTGGAAGTCGCCGACATCCTGTTCGAAATGCACATGGACCACCAGAGCCTGGCGGCCGCCATGCTGCATGATGTGATCGAGGATACCGGCATCACCAAGTCCGCCATCAAGGCCCAGTTCGGCGAAACCGTGGCCAACCTGGTGGATGGCGTCAGCAAGCTCAACAAGATCGAGTTCAGTTCCCACGCCGAGGCACAGGCCGAAAATTTCCAGAAAATGACCCTGGCCATGTCCAAGGACATCCGGGTGATCCTGGTGAAACTGGCTGACCGCATGCACAACATGCGCACCCTGGACGTGCTCAATTCCGAGAAGCGCCGCCGTATCGCCCGCGAAACTCTCGACATCTATGCACCCATTGCCAACCGTCTGGGCCTGAACAATATCCGGGTTGAATTCGAGGAACGTGGTTTCGCCATCCTCTATCCAATGCGCGCGCGCCGCATCGAAGCCGCCGTGCGCGCCGTGCGCGGTAACCGCAAGGAAGTCGTCACTCAGGTTCAGTCAGCCCTGGAAGCCCTGTTGCAACGGGAAGGCTTGCCAGGCAGGGTGATCGGCCGCGAGAAGCATCTCTACAGCATCTACACCAAGATGCGCCTGAAGCGTAAGTCTTTCCGCGAAATCACCGACGTCTTCGCCTTCCGCATCGTCACCGACCAGGTCGATACCTGTTACCGCATCCTGGGCGCGGTCCACAGTCTCTACAAACCAGTGCCGGGCCGCTTCAAGGATTACATCGCCATTCCCAAGGTCAACGGCTACCAGTCCCTGCATACCACGCTGTTCGGCATGCACGGCGTGCCCATCGAGATTCAGATCCGCACCGAGGAAATGGAGGCCATGGCCAACAACGGCATCGCCGCTCACTGGCTCTACAAGTCCCATGATGAGCACTCCAAGCAAAATCACGTGCGCGCCCGGCAGTGGGTCAAGGATCTGCTGGAAATGCAGAAACAGGCCGGCAATTCACTGGAATTCATCGAGCATGTGAAGACCGACCTGTTCCCGGATGAAATCTATGTGTTCACGCCCAAGGGCCAGATCATGGAACTGCCGGCCGGTTCGACCCCGGTGGACTTCGCCTACGCCGTGCATACCGACGTCGGCAACTCCTGCGTCGCCTGCCGCATCAACCGCCGCCTGGCTCCCCTCAGCGAGCCCCTGCAAAGCGGCCAGACCGTGGAAATCATCGCCTCCGGCGACAAGCCCAATCCCGCCTGGCTGGGCTTCGTGGTCACCGGCAAGGCCCGCAGCAGCATCCGTCACTTCCTCAAGAAACAGCGTCGCTCCGAGGCCATCACGCTGGGGCGGCGCCTGCTCAACAAGACCCTTTCCAGTCATGGCTACCACCTCTCCAACATTCCCAAGGAGAAAGTGGGCGGACTGCTGGAGGAAACCAATTTTGAAGTGCTCGACGACTTGCTGGAAGATATCGGCCTCGGCAACCGCATGGCCTACATTGTGGCGCGCCGGCTGATTCCCTCCGATACCGAGGAGGGCCAGGAAGAAGTGTCGCTGGAAAAGGACAGCGCCCTGGCGATCCGCGGTTCCGAAGGCATGGTGATCAACTTTGCCAAGTGCTGCTATCCCATCCCGGGGGATCTCATTGTCGGCCATCTCAGCTCGGGCAAGGGCATGACCGTGCACACGGAAAACTGCAACAATGTGGCAGATATCCGCAATGATCCCAAGAAATACGTGTCCCTGCGCTGGGACCCAGGAGTCGAAGGGGAATTCACGGTGGAACTGCGGGTGGAACTGGAGCACCAGCGCGGCATCATCGCCACCCTGGCCAATGCCATCACCAGCACCGAGGCCAATATCGACAAGATCAGCACCGCCGATCGCGACGCCCAGCTCAGCATCGTCAACCTCACCATCACCGTGCGCAATCGCATACACCTTGCGCGTGTGATCAAGCGAGTTCGAGTGATCAAGTCGGTCACCAGGGTGACCCGCGCCCATAATTGAACGAAAAGGTCAATACCAACTCTGGCCGCCCACCGGATTACGGCACTGTTTGCTTTCGCTGAATTGCTCGGCTGAATGGATCAGGCAGATTGTTCCACGCGCTCTCCAACCCGCATGAAACGACCAGTGGACCTGAATAAATCCAATGTTTCCCGCGCGGATTTGGCGCGTCCATAGAGATAGCCCTGTACCACTGGGCATTGCAGATGCTGCAAGTACAGCAGTTGCAGATCCTTCTCCACGCCTTCAGCCACCATGTCCAGTTTCAAGCCCTTGCCCATGTGGACAATGGCTTCCAGCAAGGTAATGTCGGCATTGTCGTCGGTGACGGCCTGGATGAAGCTCTTGTCAATCTTGAGGCGCTTGATGGGTAACTGACGCAGCAGGCTGAGGGAGGAATAACCGGTTCCAAAATCATCAATGGCCACGTCGACACCTGCCTGGGCCAGACGCCGTAGCTTGGCGATAATGGTGTCGAGGTCACTCAGCAGAGCTCTTTCCGTGACTTCGATTTCAAGCGCGGAGGCCGGGTAGTCATGTGCTTGCAGGGCCCGCAGGATGCGTTCCACGAAATCCTTCTGTTCGATCTGGCGCGCGGAAAAATTGATGGCCAGTTTTTCCAGCCTGACTCCCTGCTGACGCCAGCACTGCACATCTTCCAGAGCCTTGTTGAGCACCCAATCACCCAGTTCCACCATCAAGCCGGCTTCCTCGGCCACGTCCAAAAAATAGTCGGGGCTCACCAAGCCCCGCTGTGGATGCTGCCAGCGCAGCAGGGCCTCGACACCGGTGATTTCACCGCTGAAAGAGCCCACCTGCGGCTGATAATGCACCTCGAACTGGTTCTCCTTGATGCCTCGGCGTATTTCATTTTCAATCCCGAGGATTTTTTCACGGCGAATGCTCATGGCACTGTCATAGAGGTTGAAGCCATCCTTGCCATCGTCCTTGGTGTGGTACATGGCGATGTCGGCATGCTTGATCAGATCTTCGGCGTTGTCACCATCGCGGGGATAGAGCGCAATGCCAACACTGCCGGTAATAAAGAGTTCATGATCATCCACTTCGAACGGCTCCTTCACGGCGCCGATCAACTTTGCTGCCACCATTTCCGCAATTTCCTGGTTTTCGACAGTGGGCAGCATGACAATGAACTCGTCGCCACCAAGCCGGGCCAGGGTATCCGCCTCGCGCAAATTGCTCTTGAGACGGGCGGCCACCTGTTGCAAGAGCTTGTCGCCCACGCTGTGGCCGAGCGTGTCATTCACCAGCTTGAAGCGATCCAGGTCCAGAAACATCACCGAGAGGCCTGCCTTTCTGCGCTTGGCACTGTTGATTGCCACGTTCAGACGATCCAGAAACAGGGCGCGGTTGGGAAGGCCGGTAAGGAGATCGTGATAGGCCTGATAGTGGATGAGACGCTCGGACTCGAGACGTTTGGTGATGTCCCTGGCTACCACATGGACACCATGGGACCTGGTCTCTTTCTCTTCTCCTGATGCAAGCAGCGGCGAGGCATGGAACTCTACCGCGATCAATTTCTCGCCGCATTCAGACAAGTTGTCCCCGCAAGCACTGAGCCACAGGGTAATGGGTTTGGGCTCCTTGCCCGCAAGGGCTTCGTTGATGCACCGTTCCGCGCTGGCACGGGCATCGCTCGTCACCAGGTCCAGGAAGCGGCTTCCCAGCAGGGAGCTCTTATCCAAAGCCAACAGGGTTTCCGCGCGTTCATTGACGAAACTGAACCTACCGTTTCTGTCAATGATGAAGATCATGTCTGGAGAACGCTCGATCAAGGCCTGGTGCAATTGTCCCAGATCCGCCTTGGTCAAAGCCGTTTCTTTGAGGGGGCGGCTGGCAAGCACATTTTCAACACTGGCAAGCAGGGCGGCAGTGTCACTGTCACGCGCCAGCACATCATCAGCGCCATGCAGAAAGGCCTGGCGAACTGCTTCGGCGGAGCCAGGTTGCACCAGGGCAATAAGACGTACTCGCGGCGCAACTTCGTCAAGCATGGCCCGCGTGGCCCGAATGGTGTCCGCCAGCGGCATTGCCCCCAGCACCAACACCCGCGCCTGTCCCTGCCGCAGCATTGCCTCCAGAACGGCCGCATCCCCAGTGGTGACTACCGGGTGGAATTGCGCGCGCAACGCCACCTCCATGCGCTCGCGCATGGTGGCGTCGTAATCAGCCAGTATGATGGGTGCGCTTTTTGTCATATTTTGCTCATGCCAGGCTGCCCTGTGACAGGATAGCGGCCATCCCCCCTTGAACAAGCCGGATATTGTATAGTAGTCCCCACTATACAAGGCACTATTTTTCATGACTGAATTTCTGCTGTTTCCCGCCGGCATCGGCCTTTTCCTGTTTGCACTGCAAAAACTTGAAAGCGCGGTGGCTGAACTCTATTCCGATCACCTCAAGGAGTGGCTGCGGAATTTCACCAGTTCCCCTGCCCGCGGCATCCTCCTGGGCACCTTCGCCACCGCCATTCTGCAAAGCAGTTCCGTGGTGGGACTGATGACATTAGCCTTTATCGGCGCCGGCGTGATCGAATTGAGGAATGCCCTGGGAATAATTCTTGGCAGCATCCTGGGCACCACCTTCACTGGCTGGGTGGTGACCGTGTTGGGTTTCAAGCTGGAGTTGACCGCCTTCGCGGGTCCGATGATGGGCTTCAGTGCCATCGGCATCGTGATGTTGTCTTCCGAATCCCGCAATTATCTATATAGCCAACTGATTTTTGCCTTCGGCCTGCTGCTGATGGGGCTGGCGATGATGAATGAAGGCATCAGCATGGTGGTGGAAAGCGTGGATGTGACCATCCTTCAAGCGCTGCCACTGATCTTCTACTTTGGCTTCGGCATTCTGCTGACCGCGGTGATTCAATCCAGTTCCGCCACCATGATGATCACACTCAGTGCCCTCAGCGCGGGAGTTCTGGACTTCATGTTCGCGGCGGCCCTGGTGACGGGTGCCTCCGTTGGCACCAGCAGCACCGTGATCATCGGCGCGCTCAAGGGGACTTCGGTAAAAAAGCAGATGGCCTTGGCGCACACCTTGATTCATCTGGTGGTTGGAGTGTTGGCTTTTCTCAGCCTGCCTCTGCTCAACCACTTGATCGTCACGGTTGTAGGCATCAGCGACCCTTTGTTCCAGCTGGTCACCCTCCATAGCACCTTCAATTTGGTGGGTATCCTGCTGTTCTTCCCCTTCCTGGGCAAGGTGCAGGTGATGGTGGAAAAGCGTTTTCCTGTCAGGGAACAGGGGCTCTTGTTGATCGACAGGGTTTCTCCGGAAGTCCCGGATGCGGCCTTCAGTGCCTTGGAAAAAGATGTCGCCAACCTGCTGCAATCCGCCGTTCTGTTGAATGCATGGCGCCTGGGCATACTGCCTGAAACAGTCAATGAGCGGCAGGTGATGCTGACACCCAGCGTGGACACTTCCTACACTGAGCTGAAATTCCATGAAAACCGCTTGTCCGACTACATTCTGGAATTGCAGCGCCAACCCTTCTCACTGGAACAGTCGGTCAGAGCCCAGCAGTTGATGGTCTGCGTCCGCGATACCTTGTACGCCACCAAGGCGGTGAAGGATATATTTCATGATATCCGCCTGTTTCAGCAGTCCTATAACCGGCAGCCGGCGCGGATTCCGGAGCGTCTGTTGGGTGACACGGAAGATATCTACCGCCGCTTGTTGAAGGCCGTCAAGGAGCCGGAGAGTTTCACCATCGATCAGTTCAGCGCCCTGGTGAATGATGCCAAGCGCACCCATGCCGCCTTGAACGCCATCATTTATGAATTGATCGACAGCAAGGACTTGCAGAAGGACCGGGCCTCCACCGCGCTCAACATCAACCGCGAGATGCTGCTTTCCAGCTACTCCCTTATCAATGCCCTGGAGCATTTCCTGCTGCCCGGCGACCAGGCCCGTACTGTGTCCGAGCTGTTGAGCCTGCGGCCATGATTCTTTGGGCGCCCCCCCTGTAGGAGCC
>JBJHAY010000211.1:0-6308 GCA_050485205.1 Gammaproteobacteria bacterium | reverse complement strand
ACCCTGCTGGGCAAACGTGTGGGAGATGAGGTCATGATCAGCAGCCCATCAGGTCAGCGCCTCTACGAAGTACTGGCAATCAACTATCAGGAAGCGGAGCGCCCATGAAGCATGTGACCGTTCTTGGCTTCCGCAAAGTACTGGGCACCAGTATCACCATCCCCATGGAAATGCTCAGCGCCGCCGACTTGATCATGCGCATTGATGGCAGGCAGACACGCAGACTGCAAATGGTGTTGGCCAGCATGGACGGCGCGGACATCCCGCTGTTTGCAGGCTTGGAGTTGAAATGCCAGGCTCGCTTTGAGGATGTACACGACACCGACATCATCATCATTCCAGCCCTGTGGGGTAACCCACGAGGAGTGGTCAAACACTATCCGGCACTCACTGCCTGGCTTCAGGCACAGCATCAGAAGCAAACCCTGATCTGCGCAGTGGGCACCGGCAGTTTTTTCCTGGCCGAGGCCGGCCTGCTGGATAACAAGGTTGCCACCACACATTGGTATTACTTCAAGCAGTTCGCATCCGACTACCCCCACGTGCGCTTGCAGCGTGACCGTTTTATCACCATGGCCGGCAATCTGTATTGTGCTGGCAGCGTGAACTCTGTTCGTGACGTCATGCTGCATCTGATCGAGCAATTCTGGAACGAAGATGTTGCAAACCAGGTGTCACGCCACTTCACTCATGAAGTCAAACGTTCATATTCTTCTTTGTTCCTTCGCCACTCACCGCAAAATATCCACGATGATGAAAAGGTGATTGAAATACAGGAATGGATCCACAACCGTTACAACTCAGACATCGGACTTCAGACCATGGCCAATCAGTTCGATATCAGCATCAGAAGCCTCAACCGTCACTTCAAAGATGCAACCGGCAAAACTCCCATGCAATATCTGCGACAGGTCAGAATGGAAAATGCCAAAGAGTTACTCAAGAACACCAATTTGAGTATTGCTGAAGTTGCTTTCCGGGTTGGTTACACGGAAAACAGTTATTTTACTGCGCAGTTTCGCAAGACCACTTCTCTTTCACCGAGCCAATATCGCATGCTGGTCAGGAAGAAACTTTTTACCCTCAGTGGATAAATGAAACCAATGTAAAAACAAAGCGACTGCCAACCAGCCGTGCATGCGGGCCAGACTGCAAGAGAATAGGGAGAGGCGCGTGACAGGTCGCAACACCAGGCCAGCCACTGTCACGCGCCCGATATTCAACCAAACACGGCTTCCTGCGCCACCTCGGTTTCACTTGGAGAATCCACATTACGCGCAAGCTTGCCGGAACTGCGGCCAGCGCGGCGCTGCTTGTGATAGACAGCCTTGAGCTGTCTTTCCATGGCATTGAAGGCATCACGAATGGCAACATAGATGTCTTCATGGGAGTGATTGTCATGCTGTTCGTGATTGACCACGATGTCATGGTTGGGGATGCTGGCTTCGACGCCAACATGGAATACCTTGCCTTTTTGATGATTATTGTGGGGGGACTCCAGTACTACCCGGAGTTTGTGAATTTCGTCGCTGAAGCGTTCCAACTTATCCAATCGCTTGACCACTACTTCTTCTACTGCGGGGGAATGGTCGATACCTCTGAATACAACTTTTCTATCACTCATCGAGAGAGTCTCCTTCTTCGGTTTGCGACAGGAAGCAGGCATTGATCATGCCCTTCCTTCCGTTTCATATTACTCCTCCGCCAATGACTGTCAAAGGAGATTTCCGGCTTTATGGAGAAAACTCAAGGAAGCTTTTCGAAAGATTCCGGCGAGTGGGAAATCGCTTGTGTCCTGTTGCCATCCATGCTTGAATGCGGAGGTTATATAGACGTTGTTTTTTCTGCCCTCCCAGCCTGACTAACCCGGCTTTCTTCACTGTTTCAGCGGTTTATCTGTCTACCGCGCTTATCTCTATTTCTATTCTATCTACTCTATCTACATCTACCGCACTTGCCTTGGGACGATGGCGTCACGACGTGTCGCCTGAATTCATGGCAAGTAAATAATGTGACCGCGCTGGCAGGGAATTTATCCCCTCCATAAGTCAATGCACCTGGCTTCAGGAAGATGGCGCTTCGTGAGGCCAGTAACGCCAATGCCAGGGTTCATACATCACACCATGGGGATTGGCGCGAGGAAAGGACAGACGGAAGCCGAAATCGCCGGCTTTTTCCAACAACCAGTGAAAGGCTGGACTGGTTTCGAATTCCTCGCTGAGATGAGGGAAGCCTGGGCAGGATAGATCGATGGCCAGGCCTGTGTGATGTTCGCTGTAGCCTGGTGCCGCATTGACTGCCAGGATTTCGGAGATGCTTTGGCCACGACCCAGCTTGTTGAGAAAAATATCGCGCTGGTACTCTGGGCTGCGGAAGGCAGAGACCATTTGCAACCTGATCTCATCGGCGGCGGCGGCGTCACGCATTCGAGACCAGGCATCCAGGGCCTCTGGCGCCAGTCTGGGAATGCGCCCGAACACGTCAGGCTCCACTTCCACCAATTCCCTGGCTTCCAATTGCAGGGGCAGGCCGCTGCGTTTCGCATAGTCCCGGGGAATCCCCAGTTCTTGATGCAGACGCCGCACTTTTTGCCGATAGGCCTGCATCTCCTTGTTTGTCACAACCTTCATGAGCCTCCCGCGGATCAAGTTTCCACAATGCTAGCTGTGGAGCGGCACTCGGGCAAGGGCAAGCAGCTTCGGCCAGCAAGCGGCAGGGCTTCCATATATGGCCAAAATATCTTAATTTTTGTCTCTTTTATATCAATGCTCATGAGCAAAGCACATTATCATGCGCGCATCGGTTTAGCGCCTCACAGGAATACACAGTGACCCAATTGCCTGTTATCGTCGGAATCGGCGGCATCAATCCCGCTGGCAGATCCTCCTCTCATCACGCCTATCGACGGCTGGTGCTGGAACAACTGCCCCAGTCCGCAGCCAGGGAAACCCTCGCCAACCTGGCGGTACTGATGGACAAGCTGCCGACTCACTGTGCCAAGGATCAGGCAGCACGGGATGTCTGGCTTCTGCAAGCCCGTGATGAAATCCTCGCTGGCACGCTGATCCGCAAGCTGGAAAAACACCTGTTCGATCATGAGAATCTGCGCTATCACATCAACACCACACTCACGCCGGGCGCCGAAGGGCTGAATTTCATCATGCCTACCCGGGATTTGCCGGTGGCAATCCCCCCCAACTGGCAGTTGGCCACGGTGCCTGAGAACAGCAAAATGACCAGGGTTGAAGTCCACGGCCCCTTGGACGCACTGCTTGGCGATGTCCGGCGCGGCAGTGTGCAATCCGCGGGGCAGTTGCCCAGCGGCTTCGATCCTCAGAAGCTTTATGCCTCCAGGAATCATCCCCGCGGCCTGCAAATGACCATCTTCGGGGTTTCCGACGCCCTGGACTCCCTCGGCATCGACTGGGAGACCATTCGCAGACAGGTAAGTCCGGATCAGATCGCGGTCTATGCCGGCAGCAGCATGAGCCAGTTGGACTACAACGGCAACGGCGGCATGCTGCAAGCACGCTTGCTGGGCAAACAGGTCACCTCCAAGCAGCTGCCCCTGGGCTTCGCCGAGATGCCGGCGGATTTCATCAATGCCTATGTCTTGGGCAGTGTCGGTCTCACCGGCGCCAATCTTGGTGCCTGCGCTTCCTTTCACTACAACCTGCGCCAGGCCATCCAGGATATACGCGGAGGCACTTGCCGAGTTGCCATTGTGGGTGGCAGCGAGGCCCCGCTCCTGCCCGAAGTGATGGAGGGCTATGCCAACATGGGTGCCCTGGCGGACGATGCCAAACTGCTGGCCCTGGACGCCCACAAGAATCTGAAGGAGCCGGACTTCCGCCGTGCTTGCCGGCCTTTTGGGCAGAATGTCGGTTTTACCCTGGGGGAGTCGGCCCAATTCGTGGTGTTGTTCGACGACCAGCTTGCGCTGTCGCTGGGCGCCAACATCCTCGGCGCGGTCAACGACGTCTTCGTCAATGCCGATGGCTACAAGAAGTCCATTTCCAGCCCCGGCATCGGCAACTACATCACCATGGCCAAGGCAACGGCGGCAACCCGGGCCGTGATCGGCGCCGAGGGACTGGCACGGCGCACCCTGTTGCAGGCCCATGGCACCAGCACTCCCCAGAACCGCGTGACAGAGTCGGCAATTTTCAGCCGCATCGCCACTGAATTCGGCATCGACCACTGGCCGGTGACCGCCATCAAGGCTTATGTGGGGCATTCACTGTGCTGTGCCGGGGCCGACCAGTTGGCCAGCACCCTGGGCATATGGGAATACGGCATCATCCCCGGTATCGTCACCACTGAGGCAATTGCCGAGGATGTGCATCAGGAGCGCCTGGACTTCCTCCTCAGCCACAAGGAGACGGGACCGGAAGGCATTGATGCCGCTCTACTCAATGCCAAGGGTTTTGGCGGCAACAACGCCACCGCCTCAATCCTGGCGCCACATGTGGTGAAACGCATGCTGGAAAAACGCCATGGCCGCGACATTCTCAAGCGCTGGCAAGCCAACAACGAGAAAGTGAAGGAATCTTCCTCGGCCTACAACCAGCAGACTTGCAATGAAATGGTGTCTCCCACCTATCGCTTCGATCACGATGTGCGGGAAGAACATGATCTGCAGATCAGTGATCTGGATTTGAAGATCAGGGGTTATGAGACTGCCATCGATTTGAATTTGGCGAGCCCCTACCAGGATATGATTGACTGATGGCGCTGAGTCAACCTCCCGCCCAGGGAAGGTTGACTCAAGCCTTTACATTGTCTGCTTAGCGCTGTCTCAACCGGCAAGACCCAGCAGCTTGATGGCATTGCCATGATAGATCTTGGCGCGATCTTCCTCGCTGATGTCCAGGTTGTCGATAACCTTGATGGTCTCCCTGATATACATGGGGCCCTTTTCCGGATCGAAGGGCGCATCGGAGGCAAACACCACGTGATCAGCGCCGAAGAAGGACAGTGAACACTCGGTGGCTGCCTTGGAGCCAAATACCGCGGTGTCGGCATAGAACATCTTGAAGTAATCCAATGGCCGCTTCTTCAGCTCCTTCAGCAGCACCGAGTAGTCAACGCTGGAAGTTCTCGCACCCAGTTGGTCCCAACCCGGCCCAACCCGGCCCTCGAAGAAGGGAATCATGGCACCACCATGATGGGTAATGATCTTGATGTTGGGGTGTCTGTCAAACAGCTTGGAAAACACCAGCCGCGCCATGGCGGCGGAAGTGTCGTAGGGCCAACCGAAAGTCCACCAGATTTCATACAGTGACTTATCTTCACTCAGGTAATCAGGGAAGTTGGCACCACGGGCGGGATGTATCCAGATCGGCTTGTCAATTTCAGCCATGTAGTCAAAAACACAAGCGAATTCAGGGCGATCCAGTGGCTTGCCCTTGACGTTGGAAAATACCTGAATGCCGGCGGCGCCCATTTCCTCGATGGCGCGCTTGGTCTCTTCCAGCACCACATCCGGATTGCCCATGGGCACGGAGGCAATGAAACCTGGGAAACGCTCGGGATACTTCTGGCACAGCTCGGCCATGTCATCAGTGCCAACCTTGGAGAGCATCAGCTGTTGCTCGGGATTCGCAACAATTTCCAGTGGTGGCGAAGCCAGGGAAAGAATCTGGGAATAGTCGTCAAACATGTCCATGATTCTGAAGCGCTCGTCGAGATTGGTCATCATCGGCACTTGTTCGGAACGCATGGTGATATTGGTCATCACGCCGGTCACAGACTTGAGCTTGTCGTAGAAATTTGCTGGCCAGATATGGTTGAAGATGTCAATTTTTCTCATAAATCACACAGTTATCCAATTTTTATAAAGGTGGGTCGATGACAGTTCCCTGTCGCGAGGCTGGCCTGGCTTCAAGCCTTCCGCGGGCAAAAATACCAAAGGCATCAAGGCGAAGCAAGTAATCAGTGAGTCCTGGCGTAGTTCTGATCGCATAGCGAAAAAACCAGAAAAATCAATAACCCGCGGGCAGAGGCTTTTGTACAAGAGCCCCGCACTATGCTAGTCTAGGTATGTTTTGAGAACACTAGGCAAAAACAGAGGGGGATGCATCATGTTGCCTGCCATACAAACAATTAAAACAATCATCAAGCCAGTGCTGGCTCTATGCGCCCTGCTCGTGAGCAGCCTGGCCATCAGTCATCATAACTTCGCCGCGCAATACGACTCGGAAAAGCCCATCGCTCTGCAAGGCGTTGTCGTCAAGGTTGATTGGCTCAATCCTCACGCTTACTTCTACATCGACGTTACCGACGAGGCCACTGGCGAGGTGGTAACC
>JBJHAY010000210.1:0-6489 GCA_050485205.1 Gammaproteobacteria bacterium | reverse complement strand
TCAAAAAAATGTTGTCAACGAATTGCCATGCCAGCCGATTCCCGTTTATTCTTGTCGCAACAACAACAAGACCAACGTAGTCATGCCAGCCAAGCCCATCCTCTCGACACTGGGTTACAATGCCTGTCCGGCGATTGCTTGCCGCAGCCTGTCCACTCTCCACGGCCAGTGGCGCGCGCGGCACTGATGCAGACTCGGCAATGTTCGCTCCAGAGGCACAAGCATCTTGAATAAAATTTTATTGTTCCGCATCTTGCCGGCACTGGCCCTGGGGTTCACCGGCCTGTTGGCCGCCTATGCCGGCAGCCAGTACCGGCTCGGCTCCCTGGCCGCCATGGGCCCTGGCTTCATGCCCCTGTTGCTCGGGCTGTGCCTGTTGGCGCTGGCCTTGTTTCTGCTGTGGTTTGAACGGCGGCCGACGACGCCCCTCCCCGCACTGCCCCTGCGCCCGCTCATCTGCGTGGCGGCAGGCGTCATGGCCTGGGCACTGCTGGCGGAACCCGCGGGATTCCTTGTGGCGGGTGCCATGCAACTGTTACTGAGCGCACTGGCCCTACCAGGCACGAATTGGCGCTGGGTGCTGCCTGGCGTGCTGGTCATGGTGATCATCGCCCATGTGATCTTCGTGGTGCTGCTGGGGCTGCCATTGGCGGCAGTGGGACGCTGAGATGGAGACACTTGCCAATCTTGGCCTGGGCTTCCAAATGGCGCTGTCGATGGAAGCCCTGTTGATTTGCCTGCTGGGCGTCAGCCTGGGCACTTTCATCGGGGTACTGCCTGGGATCGGCGCACTTACCACGATTTCCCTATGCCTGCCCCTTACCTTTCACCTGGATCCCCTGCTGGGCCTGATCATGCTCGCGGGGATTTTCTATGGCAGTCAGTACGGCAGCTCCACTGCTTCCATCCTGCTCAATGTGCCAGGCAGCGCACCGGCGGCGGTGACTTGCCTGGACGGCTATCCCATGGCCAGGCAGGGCAAGGCCGGGGTGGCCCTGTTCATCACCACTATTGCCTCCTTCATCGGCGGTTCCTGTGCCATCCTGCTGCTGATCCTGTTCGCGCCGGCACTGGCCCAGGTAGCCATTGGCTTTTCCGCGGCGGATTACTTTTCCATCATGCTGCTGGCCCTCACCGCTGCCTCCACCCTGGCGGTGGGCTCGCCCCTGAAAGGCCTGGCCATGGTGGTGCTGGGCTTGCTGCTGGGACTGGTGGGAACCGACATCAATTCCGGCCAGTTTCGCTTTACCTTCGGGCTGCCGGCACTGGCGGATGGCATCAGCCTGGTGGCATTGGCCATGGGCCTGTTCGGGGTGGCGGAGGTACTCAATACCCTGAGCAGCGGCAGCCTGCCCCGGCTGGAAAACACCCGCATCAGTCTGCGCTCCATGCTGCCCACCCGACAGCAAATGAAAGAGTTCAAGGGCGCCTGTGGCCGCGGCTCGCTGATCGGTTCATTCCTGGGCACCCTGCCTGGCACCGGCCCCACGGTGGCAGCGTTCATGTCCTATGCGGTGGAAAAGAAGCTGTCCCGCGACCCTGACAAATTCGGCAAGGGCGCCATCGAAGGGGTCACCGCGCCAGAAGCCGCCAACAATGCCTCGGTGCAGGCCGCCTTCATTCCCACCCTGACGCTTGGCGTGCCCGGTGACGCCATCATGGCGGTGATGATCGGAGGCCTGCTGGTGCACGGCATCACTCCCGGCCCGCAGTTGATCAGCGACAATCCACAACTGTTCTGGGGGGTGGTGGCCAGCTTCTGGATTGGCAACGTGTTGCTGTTGGTCCTCAACCTGCCACTGATCGGCCTGTGGGTGAAACTGTTGGCCATTCCCTACCGTGTGCTGTTCCCAGGCATTTTGTTCCTGGTCTGCATCGGCGTCTACAGCGTCAATTACAGCAGTGTCGATGTGATGTTGACCTTCGGCTTCGGCTTGTTGGGGTTCTGGCTCAACCGCCACGGCTATCCTTCCGCGCCATTGTTGCTGGGATTTGTGCTGGGCCCCCTGCTGGAAGAGAATTTCCGCCGTGCCCTGCTGCTCTCCGACGGCGACTTCCTCACCTTCGTCAACCGGCCGGTAAGCCTGATATTTTTACTGATAACCCTGACCCTGCTGGCAAGTGCCGCCTATGCCAGTCGATTCTTCTCTCGTGGGAAACCAAGCTGATGTCCATGCTCCAATACTGTGCCAGGCACGTCCACGATGTGTCCAAGATTGCATCCCGCCTTGTCAGCAAGACCATTACCACGGTGCTTGCTGTGTCCAGTTTGCTGCTGCTGGCAAGTTGTGGCGCTGAAAACGCCGCATCCGGCCCCTTTCCTTCCCGGCCTGTCAGGGTCATCGTGCCCTTCGGCCCGGGCGGCCTGGCGGACGTCACCATGCGCCTGGCCGCCGAACCCCTTGGCAATGCCCTGGGACAGCCGGTAATCATCGAAAACCGTCCCGGCGCCGGCGGGGTTGCCGCCACCAGCACCATGCTCAATGCCACCGCCGACGGCCATACCCTGATCGTGCTGACCAATGGCACCGCCATCGCCGAAACCCAGTTCCAGGACCTGCCCTATGAGGTTACCCGCGATCTGCGGCCGGTCTCCTCGCTGGCCTGGTTCGACCTGGTGCTGCTGACCAATCCCGGCGCCGGGCTCGACAGCATGGATGCCCTCCTGGCCCTGGCCGCCACCCGCGCTTCTGGCCTGCGCATCGGCACCATCAACCCTGGCAGTACCCAACATCTGAGCGCGGAACTGTTCAAGGCCCGCGCCGGCATTGCCGCCACCATCATCTCCTACCGCACCACACCGGATGTTCTCGGTGCCCTGTTGCGCAACGAAGTGGACTTGGTGATTGATGCCTACACCGCGCTCAAGGGCGCCATCGATGCCGGCCAGGCCCAGGCTCTGGCTGTCACCGGCGAACAGCGCAACCCAGCCCTGGCGAATGTACCCACGGTGCTGGAAACAGGCATCGAGGACTATGTGGTGACTGGCTGGAACGCACTTTATGCCCACCGCGATACCCCGGATGAAGTGGTGGACAGGCTCAACCGGGAACTGAACCAACTGACATCCCTTGCAGACATACAGGAGCGCTTCCTCAATCTTGGCGTGGAGGCCCGCGGCACCACGCCGCAAGAGATTCAGGAACGACTGTTGGCGGACATCGCCAAGTGGCGCGAGGTGATGATCAGTACAGGACTTGCCAACCAATGAAGCAGCAAGTCCAGGTCAAGCCCACCCCAGTGGTGGATGCCCACGCCCACATCTTCACCCGGGCCATGCCCCTGGTCGCCAATCCTCGTCACCGGCCCGGCTATGACTTCACCCTGGAAGATTATCTGGCCCAACTGGATCAGCATGGCGTGGACTATGGCGTCATCGCTGCCGCCAGCCCCTGGGGGGATTACAACGACTACACCATCAGCAGTATCGCCAGCAATCCACGCTTGCGCGGCACCGTCATCCTGCATCCCGAAAAGGACTATGATCTGCCGACCATGGCGCGTCAGGGCATCGTCGGCGTGCGCCTGCCATTTATCGGTCTTGACCGCTTGCCGGACCTGAGAACAAGTGCCTATCGATCCTTGCTGCGGCGTATTGCCGATCTCGGTTGGCACGTGCACCTGCATGTGGAAGGCAGGCATCTGCCCGAACTCCTGCCCCTGCTGGAAAACGCCGGTCCCGCCATCGTCATCGATCACCTGGGACGCCCGGCAGCGGACGAACCCAGGGGCAGTGACGGTTACCGCGCCATCCGCGCCGCGGCCAGGCGCGGCAATAGCTGGGTCAAGGTTTCCTGCGCCTATCGTATCGGCCCGGTGGCGGACCAGCACTTTCAGGGCTTGTTGGAGGAACTGGGCCCGGAACGTCTGTTCTGGGCCAGCGACAGCCCCTTCGTGGGCCACGAAGGTCAACTGGTTTACGCCGACACCATGAACTGGTTGCGCCAGCGTCTGGATGACGCAAACGCCCTGCGTCTGATTTTCGGCGCCAATGCCCACCGCTTTTATTTCCGATAGGGCACTGCCGGTCTCCCACTGCTCACTGCCTTCTGTAGAACCAGCGACTGCTGAGATCACCCCGCACCAGGATTTCCATGGTCATTTCCGTGCCGGAAAGAGAGACCTCGCGCTTGACTTCTCCCACTTCGCGTCCGGCGTGGCTGAGGATGGCCATGGCAGAGCGGGCGCCAGTCCTGCGCAACTGGATGCCATCGGCCTGCCCTGCCCCCAGCAGGGGATAAGTGACCCCATCGAAGGCTGCCTCGTAACTGGAGACATATTCCTGCCCCAAGGCATTGACCGTGGTCACCGTGGCCTTGAGCCCTCCATCATAGGGCTCATAGTGTCGCACCTGGCTCCTGGGCGGCTGGCCGGAAGCGAAATAGGAACGGTCGAGATCCAGCACCCAGACGCCGACGAAGGGGTCGTCCTCCACCCCCTGCGCCAATGACAGTTCAGGGATAAGGCCAATCAGGAGAGCCATGGCCGAGGCCGGAAGATAGGAGCCGGCGGCATGCCGACGGATATTCGTGAAGCGGTTCATAAGGCAATCCCCGGGGCTTGCGCCCCTGTTATTATGGCTAGCCCGAATACCACCATGATTTCCGGGCCAGCCCGGATTTGAAAGGTCATACCCTGGTTTTGACAACCACAAGCCCGACAATATCCGCGCCCGCATCCAGGCAAGCTCATGCTGTTCTCAGCGGTCTGCGTCCTGACAGGGAGGCCGACCCGTGGTATCTTGCTCCCATTGAATTCACGGCTCCCATGGCGAGACCGCTCTTGGAAGGAACAGGCAAATGAAGTTGACTATTCTTTACCCATCACGGCTTTTGTTTCTGCTTGCAACACTGGTGTTGGCCGCCTGTGGTGGCAGTGGTGGCGAAAGCCGGGTGGAAGCCGGCATCCGCGAGGGCGTGTTTCACAAGGGCAACGGTGCCGAGCCCCAGGCCCTGGACCCCCACATCACCAGTGGCATCCCTGAGCGTGACATCATTTCCTCTCTGTTCGAGGGCTTGGTTACCAAGAATCCTCATACCCTGGATATCGAGCCCGCCGCGGCCGAGCGCTGGGACATCAGTGCCGACGGCCGCGTCTACACGTTCCACCTGCGCCAGGATGGCCGCTGGTCCAACGGCGACCCGGTGACCGCCGAGGACTTTCTGTGGTCCTGGCAGCGCGCCATGGCGCCAGCCCTGGGCAGTGTCTACAGCTACATGTTCTATCCCGTGGTCAATGCCGAGGAATATGCCACCGGCGCCATCGATGATTTCAGTATGGTGGGGGCCAAGGCTCTGGATTCCCACACTTTCCAGGTGACCCTGAAGGAACCCACCCCCTACTTCCTGCAATTGATGGAGCACCACATCAGCTGGCCCGTGCACCGGGCCACGGTGGAGTCCTTCGGCTCCTCCACCAGCCGCCTGACCCCCTGGGCACGGGTCGGCAACATGGTCAACAACGGCCCCTTCAATCTGGCGGAATGGCGCGTCAATTCCCATGTGCGAGTGGTGAAGTCCGATACCTATTGGGATCGGGACAATGTGAAGTTGAATGCCATCGTCTACTACCCCACTGAAAACATCACCACTGAGGAGCGCATGTTCCGGGATGGCCAACTGCACTTCACCAATGAGGTCCCGGTGGACAAGATTCCTCTCTACCAACGCGACGAGCCGCACCTGATCCAGGTTGCACCCTATCTCGGCACTTATTACTACATGATCAACACTACCCGGCCCGTTCTTAACGATGTGCGGGTTCGGCAGGCACTTTCCATGGCCATCGACAGGGAATTGCTGGCGGAAACCGTGTTGCAGGGGCTGGTGGAACCGGCCTATGCCATCGTGCCACCGGATACTCTGGGTTATCACCCCCCCAAGCTGTTTGGCCATGACCCGGAGAAGGCCCGCGAACTGCTGGCGGAGGCGGGCTACCCGGAAGGGCGCGGCTTCCCCAGCTTCGAAATTCTTTACAACACCCATGAGCAGCACCAGAAGATCGCCGTCGCCATTCAGCAGATGTGGCGTCAGGTGCTGGGCATCCAGGTGGGTATCGTCAATCAGGAATGGCAGGTGTACCTGGCATCCCAGGAAGAACTGGACTACGACATTTCCCGCCGTGGCTGGATCGGCGACTACGTGGACCCCAATACCTTCCTGGACATGTTCATCACTGATGGCGGCAACAACAAGACTGGCTTTTCCGATCCCCGCTATGACCAGATCGTGCTGCGCGAAGCCCCCGCCGCCAAGGACCGGGAACAGCGCTACGGCCTATTCCGCGAGGCCGAGACCCTGCTGATCGACGCCATGCCCATCATTCCCCTCTACACCTACCAGAGCAAGCACCTGGTACATCCCTCGGTGCGGGGCTACCCTCCCAACCTGCTGGACTGGCCCAACTGGAAATACGTCCATCTGGAACCCGGCGGCGCCCACTGAGCCACCGGAGGGCCCGCGCGCATGTGGCGTTTCATAGCATTCCGTA
>JBJHAY010000209.1:0-6527 GCA_050485205.1 Gammaproteobacteria bacterium | reverse complement strand
GCAGAGCCCTGGGGGTTTCGAGGAAATCAGGGAGGATCATCTGCAAACCCTGAGGGCCATGCCTGACAGGGTCAAGCTGATGATCGATCAGGCCCACTCAGTGATTGACATGCTGTTGATGAATCTGCGCGACAACTCCAAGGATCGCACCCAACTGACGCCATGTGGGGCTGCCGCATGCGTGGAGCAAGCCATAGACCGCTATCCCTTCAAGACCGGAGAACGCCAACGAGTTCACCTGGACCTGACCCGGGATTTCCAGTTCATGGGCGTAACGAGCCTGTTTATCTATGTGATCTTCAACCTGGTGAAGAATGCGCTCTATTCGATCCGCTCGGCGGGCAAGGGTAATATTGTGATTCAGCTGGAGCCTGGCAAGGAGTGCAACGTATTGGTTTTCCGGGATGAGGGCGAGGGCATCAAACCAGAAGTGATCACCCGCATCTTCGATGGGTTCTTCACCACCAAGGCAGATGGTACCGGCGCCGGCCTGGCCTTCTGCAAGCGCACCATCAATAGTTTCGGGGGGGATATCGTCTGTCGCTCGGTGCCGGGGGAGTTCACGGAATTCCGAATCATCCTGCCACCTTGCTGACTTGGAACAGGCCAGGATAGGCCTCTTCAACAAGGTGTTGACCAGACACCGCCGTTGCCGCGTGAACAATGGAAGCTGTCAATGCACCACTTCATTGAGGGTGCAGTTGGAGGCCAGGAAGTTGCCATAGGGAATGATGGTTTGATGATTCAGGGTATCCAGCACTGATGTCGGCACCAAGGCGGTGTAGAAAGTGCGGTAAGTATTGAGGCGTCGCGTGGGGTGGTAGCGTTGACGCCAGTCCACCAGGCGTTTATCTCCCGGGGCCAGGGGATGCTCCTGACCATTGTAGTCTGGCAACAACTCGCCAGCCTTGACCTTGGCCTGGAGCTCCATTGGCGCCCCCGCCTCCGCCAGCATCTCGGCATGCTCCTCCAGGGCCTCGGCGGTATAGATCAGCAGGCACTGGCGCTTGCCGTCGCTGTCCATCAACAGGAAGCCATTGTGGGGATTGTCGATCATGTAGTATTCGACACAGTCCAATTGCTCGCGCAACTCCTGAAAATAGTGCTGGAACCCGGCGTCCACCAGGAAGCCGTCATGGTTGTTGGCGATGATGGGGTCGGTGATCAGCTTGAAGCTGCCGCTGAAGTACTGTTCCTGAAAAGTGGCGATGGCAGCGTTCAATTTCAGCTTGAGACGCGGGTCATGCTTGTCTATGAACTGGTCGATGAGCTGCTTGTTGAAGGCCTTCACCGCCAACTCCATGTCGGCCTGACCGGTCAACAATACCTTCTTGATGAAAGGGTTGCGAATTTTCATCAGGAACTCCAGCCCGTTCATTTCCGGCATGGAGTAATCCACGATCACGCTGGAGCAGGTCTGGAAGCGGCCGCTGTTGAGGATTTCCAGGTGCAGCTTGCCGATATCGATGTGAGAGAGTGCGTCGGATTCCGCGGGGCCGGTCTTGTAGCTGGTATAGCAGCGCTGCAGGAACTGGACATGCTGGTGAGCGTGGTTGACATAGTCGAGAGCCTTGTTGGCGGACTGGAACAGCTTGTAGCTGAGGTCGCGGTTCAGCATCAGGCTGACGCCGTCGAGGAAATCCGGGTCGTCATCCAACAACACCACCTGGGTTGGGAAGTAAAACGGGTGTCCGATTTTGATGTTGGATTCCATGGCGTATTGATTACCTACTGAGTTTCGGTGTGCTTGTCGGTTGCGACGAGAGAGATATCGTCCTCGTAGTCTGTATTTGACAGGATATGTTTTGTCTGTCTTTCCAACAACGCATCATAGCTGCCGATGTTGTCCTGGCTCAAAATACTTGCATGCAGACGGCCATTGCCGGCAGGGAGGGGAATGTCCACCTCATCTCCAACGGCTATTCTGCTGACGCCGCCGGCATGATGGTGACAGGTGTCACTGACCAGTACCTGCCCAGGGGGACAGTAGCGGCTCATCAGCAGGCTCATTTCCACGGTTCTGCCAAGAATGGTTTCGCCGCTGTCGGCCCCAGCCAGGCCAGGGGTGACGAACACCTCGCCAGTGTGAATGGCAAGGCGGAATTCCAGGCTTTGATCGCCTCGGCGGCGGTGGCCCTGGTTGACCTTTTGCATCAGCTTCTGAAACAACTGGGCGCTGCAAATGGCATTGAAACTGAAATCCTCGGTAGCCTGGCGGCTGTCGAACAGCACGGTGGTGGAATCGCCGGTGAAGCGATGGCAGGTGCCGCCATAGAGTCGGGTGGCCTGGCGCAGATAGTGGGCATATTCACTGAGCAGTGGTGCCAGCATGGCGGGATGCAGTACCTCCATGGCAGTGGCGATATTCACCACTTTCACCGCCAGCACCGCGCCTTCCAGGCGCAGGGCGGCATCGCTGACACGATTCTGCCGCGACAGCGGGGCACCCAGCGCAGCCCCTTCCTGCAAGGTGGCCACCAGTTCGGCGGCGGCGGCCTGGAGGCGGGTGATCTCGTCGTTGCGCTCATGATCAATGCTGACCGGCACCTCTTCCGGGTTGTTGAGCGCCTCGGTCAGATCCAGCAAGGGCAGGCGGATATGGTTGGCCAGGGTGTGGGAGGCCACCAGTGCCAGCACCAGGCCCAGCCCCATGATGATCCAGAAATATTGATGGGTGCGGCCCAGGTTGGCCTCCAGGCGGCTGGCGTCAAGACTCAGGCGCAAGGTACCGGCAATGGAATCCTGCAGGGAAATCTGCGCGGTGTAGAAGGCATTCAGCCCTCCGGACCTGGCCGCTGGTGGATTGCCGGCCGAGGCCAGCACCCGGTTGTCGACATCGAACACCGCCACATAGCGGATGGGCTCCTGCCGGGCCAACTGGTTCAGGACCACGTTGAGGCTGAGTTGGTCATTGGCCAGCACCAGCTCGGTGATGGTGTCGGCGGTTTGCGCCGCCAGGGTTTCGCCAAGATTGTCGGACTGGATCTGCAAGGTCTGTTGCAGTTGGTCCCTGGCCAGCAGCCAAAACGCCGAAAGAATCAACAGCACCAGCAGGCAAACCACCAGGCTGATCTTGAAGCGAATGCCAGGTCGCCAGGCCTGGCGGCCATCGTCGGTGGCGGGTGGAGCTGAGTGGCTGGACATGGGGTTGTGCTTACCTGGAATGAAGGTGGTCGATGGTGATTTCCTGTTCCTGCAGGAATTCGTAGTCAAGTGACTCACTGGGCCCTCGCAGGCTGTATCCCTGCACATAGTCGATGCCCAATTCCCAGATCACTGGCAGCGAGTCCAGATTTTCGACCATGGGGGCCACTACCCGCGCGCCGTGGTCATGCAGGTGATCGACGATGTCCTGCACCAGGGCGCGCTGCTCGGCATTGTAGTGAATGTCCTTGATGACGTCCCGGGCCAGTTTCACCAGGCTGGGCTTGACCGCGTCGAACAGCGCCAGGTCATCCGTCGAGCCGAAGTGATTGGCGCTCAGGGCCAGGCCCAGGGTATCCAACTGGCTCATGAAGGCCTTGGCCTGCTCGGCATAGGTGATCAGCCCCAGCACATCAAGCTGGCACACCAGGCGTTCCGCGGCCACATTGTGGTGGCGCAGTTGTTGGCTCAGCCAGGGTAGCAGGGTGGGGCTCAGGAGGCTGCCGGGGGTGAGGTTGGAGATGAGGTGGAATCCACCCTGGCGTGCGTTGGCAAGGGCTTGCAGCGCCTTGTCCAGGACCAGGCGGTCGAGTCGTTCACCCAGGCCAGCGGCTTGCACCGCGGGCAGGAATACCTGTGGCGAGACCTGGTTGCCTTCGCTGTCCAGCATGCGGCACAGCACTTCGTAGCAGTGGGGAGCGCTTTGATTGAGGTTTACCACTGGCTGAAACAACAAGTGAAAACGGGACTGTGCCAGGGCCTGCTCCACATAGGCCAGCAGATCCCCGCTCACTGCAATGGTGGAAGCTGACTGATGTACATGGAAGCCGGTTGTCTGCCCATCCTGTGACGCCAGTCCATCACGGCGAGCACTATTGTGCTGGTGGAGGCGGGCTCGGTCCAGACAGTCCCTGGCGTCGAGAGCGTGGTGATTGATGCTGGCCAGACCCATGTCCCCACCAAAGGGTAATTCAGGGACTTCCTGGGCCAGGTGGATGCGCAAGCGGCTGCTCAGATCCTGCGCCAACTCGGCGGCTTCCTGGTAGGCAAGGCCCGGCAGCAGCACGGCGAATTCGCGGTTACCCAGGCGGCAGGCGGCGTGCTGCGGTGGCAGTGACTCGGCGAGAAAGGCGGCGACAATGGTCATCAGCTGATTGAAACGGGACTTGCCCAGGGATTTTTCCACTTCTTCCTGTTGCTGAATGCCCAGCAACAACAGGCTGCTGAACTCGCCGTCCCTGAGCGCGCGGGCGATGGCGCTTTCCACTTGTTCAAGGAAGCTGGCTTCATCCAGGAAATTGGTCAGCAGGTCGCGGCCGCGCAGGGTTTGCAGTTCCCTGGCATAGTCGGCATTGCCGGGGGCAGGTCTGGCCAGCACTTGCAGGGCGTCACTGCCTTCGTGGATCACGGGGGTGAGCACCAGTTCGATCTGGCGTCCCTCCGGCACCAGTCCCACGATCAGGCTGCCGGCTTGCGGTGGCTTGCGGCCCAATGCCTGACGCAATTCCGTGGCATTGGCCGGGTCCACCAGGTCCAGCAGGGAGGTGGTGAGCATGTCTTCCTGGTCCTGTCTGCCGAAGAAGCGCGCATAGGCGGGATTGCAGTACAGGTGCAGCCCCTCGTGCAGGTAGGCAATGGCGTCACTGGTGCTGTCCAGCAACAATTGATGGCGCTGCAAGAGGTCGCGGTGGCTTACTTCCAAGGAACCCTTTTTGCGCAACTGCCGCTGCAATTCGGTTTCACGCACGATGCGGCGGATGATCCAGGGGACATCGGTGCTGGCCAGCAGGTCACAGGCGCCCATCATCAGGAATTGATGGCCGGGCAGATCGTCGGGCTTGTCCGACAGGATCAGGCATGGAATCGACATGGCCCTGGCATCCAGAAGTTCCATGACTTGCGCCGGGGCTACTGGGCTGTCGTCGGCATAGCAAACCACCACGTCCCAGGGCTGCTCGTCCAACTGCCGTTGCAAGCTGTCCAGGCTGTTGGCGGTGGCGGTGTGGACCGGCCTGCCCTCGGCGCGCAAGCCCCCCAGCAATTGATTGGCCTGCGCCTGGTGATGGGCGACCAGGAGCAATTGCAGGCTGGCGTCATGGGGATGGCTCATGAAGAGTGACTATGATGAGTGGCTGAGAAAACAGTGGTCATGAAATAAGGCCATGAGGCATGCTCCTGAGGGATGGTCCTGAGGGATTGTCCTGGGGCATGGAAAAGTGGCCATCATCCGGCTCTTGGTATCGACGTTCCCCAGTATAACAGTGCTTTCAGAAAAAAGTTTTTCGATTCAGGCCGGTGCCACTGGCGTCTTCGCCGCATCCCCGTCCACTTCCCGCACCAGCCGTGGCACCAGGTAGCCCGGCAGGGTGGCGCGCAGCTCTGCCAGCAGCGCCAGGGCGCGATCTTGGCTGATGTCGAAGTGGGCGGCGCCTTCCACCTTGTCCAGCATGTGCAGGTAGTAAGGCAGCACCCCTGCCTGCAGCAGCCGGGCGCTGAGTTGCGCCAGGCTCTGGGCGTCATCGTTGATGCCCCCGAGCAGCACACTCTGATTCAGCAGGGTGGCGCCGACGCCGCGCAGTTGCAGGCAGGCCTCGACTACCGCCTGGTCGATTTCCCGGGCATGGTTGCAGTGAATCACCACCACTGTTTGCAGGCGGCTGGCGCCGAGCCATTGCAGCAAGTCCTGACACACCCGCTGCGGAATCATGATGGGCAGGCGGGTATGGATGCGCAGGCGGCGCAGATGAGGGATCCGTTCCAGCTCTGCCACCAGCCAGGCCAGATGCCGGTCCGGTGCCGCCAGGGGGTCGCCGCCGCTGAGAATCACTTCCTCGATGCTCTCATCCGCCCGCAGCAGGTCCAGGCTGGCCTGCCATTGGCGGCGGCCTGGATTGTTGTCCTCATAGGGAAAGTGCCGGCGGAAGCAGTAGCGGCAGTGAATGGCGCAACTGGAGGTCACCAGCAGCAGGGCGCGGCCATGATATTTGCGCAGCAGACCCGGCGCCGGATTGTAGTGGCTTTCCCCTACCGGATCCCGGCTGAAGCCCGGCACTGACAAGGTTTCCGCCACGCTGGGCAACACTTGCAGCAACAGCGGATCATTGGGATTGCCGGGCTCTATCCTGTCCAGATAGGGCAGCGGCACCCGCAGTGGAAACTGGTCCATGGCTGCGGCCGACAAGCCCACCTGGGCCGGCGTCAGGGCCAGGCGCTGAAGCAGGTCGGCGGCATCGGTGACCAGATCGGCCATGATGTCTTGCCAGGAGCAAAGGGGGCGGGCGGGGATGGGTTTCAGCATCGCGCAATACTACCGGAGAAGCTGGTTGGGATGAAGCGCAGGGTGAAGACGGCAGGAAACTATTAACCTGGCACATTTTAGTGCC
>JBJHAY010000208.1:0-6550 GCA_050485205.1 Gammaproteobacteria bacterium | reverse complement strand
TATCCTCTCTTGCGTAATCGCTCAGGTGCCTAAGCGCATCGTCCCCATTTGCTTCCAAGGGAAAACATATGATCAGAGTCATTTTCCTGACTGCGTCCACGTTGATGCTCACGGCATGCCTGTCAGCTGATACCGTTACCGTGCAAATCGCCTCCGGTGTGCTCGAAGGCCGCAAGAGCGAAGGGATAGTACGGTTCCTCGGCATTCCCTATGCGGCACCCCCTGTTCAGGACCTGCGGTGGGCTCCACCTGTGCCGGTGGCAAGCTGGGACGGTGTGCGGCAGGCGACTGCCTTTGGCCCTTGGTGTCCGCAACACGACAATGACCGCCGGGAGGAAGGCCGCACTTACTCTGGGGAAGGCTGGACCATCTTTCATCATGTACCACCAGCCAGGAATGCCAGTGAAGACTGCTTGCACCTGAATGTGTGGGCACCCGCACAGGCCGTTGCAGCACCGGTGATGGTGTTTTTGCATGGAAATGCCCTGGGTACATCTTTTCCTATCTATGACGGCAGCGCGTTCGCACGTGACGGTATCGTCTTTGTTTCCGTCAATTTTCGCCTGCTGACCCTCGGCAATTTCGCGCACCCTGCGCTTACGGCCGCGACGGGCGCCCAAGCGCCACTGGGGCGTTACACCGAACTCGATCAACTGGCCGCCTTGCAATGGGTACAGCGTAATATTTCCGCCTTTGGCGGTGACCCAGCCAACGTGACCCTGATGGGCAGCAGTGCCGGGGGTGCTGCGGTGTTGCAGCTGCTGACAACCACACACGCCAGGGGCTTGTTCCACAAGGCTATCGTGCAGTCCGGCAACGGCTGGTGGGACCCGATAAATCACACGGACAACGAAAAACTCGGTTGCATGCTGGTTACCATGGCCGGGTTGGACGGCTGTAATGCAACACTCGCGGAAATACGCAGCTTGCCGTGGCAAAGCCTGCCGGTTACGGGCCCTTACGCCATTGACGGCAGACATTGGCAACAGGGCGCAACCGAGTTGATCGCCGCCGGTGCCGCCATTGATGTTCCGCTGCTGATTGGCTGGAATGACTTTGACGGCTCATCGCTACGCTACTCTCCGCGGGAGGTAATAGCGGGCACCACTTCGCAGACGCTTGCCGCCTACCAGGATGACGCGGGCATGACGGAGGAAGACCTGGCGTTTGCAATCTACACCGACCGGCACGCTGGCGCACCGGCAAGGTGGATAGCGCATCAATTGGAAGATGGCGCTCCAGCGTACCTGTATCTCTTTTCTTACGTGTTTACTCGTGAGCGCAGTAGCAAACGCGGTGCTGAGCATGCCTACGAACTGCCTCACGTTTTCGATTCCCTGGACAACTATCTCTCGCGCTTTCAAGCAGCCCTGTTCCTGACCGAAGAAGACCGTGCAATGACCGCAATGATGCATGCCTGCTGGGTGTCGTTCATCAAGGACGGACAGCCAAGTTGCCCGGGCGCTCCTCCCTGGCCTGCATATAATCGGGAAACAGATCAATTGATGGAGCTGACTGCGCAACCGCGAGTACGCTCTGGATTCCGGGCCAGACAACTCGATGCCCAGGAACAGGACATGGACAACTTTCTGGAACAACAGCGCCAAAGCATCCGGGCTCTCATCGAACACGGTGTACCGGCCGCCGACAAATTCCTGGACACATCAGCCACTGTGCCATAATTAGCCGCATGACGATCGACTACAACTATACCCGTGTCCTTAGACTGCGCTCGGTGGCATGGCAGTTGCTGCTGGCGTTCTTAGCTCTGGGAGTAATCTATGCGGAATCCGCAGCTTTTACGAATTGGCCGCTGCGAACGCTGGGCTGTACTCTGGCCATCATCCTTTTTGTCGCATGTAGCGCGTTGTTTGCCTTTGCATCATACCGGTGGGCCTGGCAAGCCAAAGCCTTGATCTGGATGGAATTTGTACTGGTTATGTACTTGTTCATGACTGCCGAGAGGATCGAATTGATGCATCTTTTCGGCGGTTACTGGGTGGCCCGTTTACCCGTCGTATACCGGTTACGCACTACTGTCATGCTCACCATCGGACTGATTGTTTTGTCGCAGCTTGTCGGCCTGGTACGTGGGGAACCATGGGAGACACCCAGAATCGTGGTGATGGTGCCACTGTATATGCTGGTGCTGTTCGTAAATCATATGGTGGAAAGTGAACGGCGGCTGCACCAGGAAACGCAAGCACTTAACCTGGCGTTAAAAAATGCGCAGCAGCGGCTTGCCGAAGGCGCAAAGCATGAAGAGCGGCTGCGCATAGCCCGTGACATGCACGACCAACTCGGCCATCAGATCACCGCCCAGATACTGAACCTGGAAGTGGCCACGCACCATGCACACGGCCTTGCCTTATCGCACGTGGAACAGTCGTTAGTGCTGGGCAAGATGATGCTCGGAGATCTACGGAACGCGGTACGCGAACTGCGGCATTCCCCGCCGGCCGACTTCCCTGACTCTCTGAGTAACCTGCTCGCAAGCATACCAAAGCTGAAAACCTGTCTCGATATGCCGGAAGACCTGGCAATCAGTGATCCGCAGACAGCTGCCACACTGCTGCGCTGTGTTCAGGAGGCGTCAACTAACACCTTGCGGCATTCTGGAGCCAGCTATTTCCACGTTGCTCTACGCATAGCGAGTGGCGAACTGACAATGGAGATAACGGACAATGGCATAAGCACTCCCGCTGTTATTCCGGGCAACGGGCTCACCGGCATGAGAGAGCGGGTAAGGGCGCTCGGCGGCACTCTGGACTGGCACACGTCGCACGACAGCATGCAGTTAAGGATTGCGCTGCCGTTACAGCAGAGCCAGCCCTTATGACCATCAAGGTAATGCTGGCAGATGACCAGACATTGATCCGCAAGGGGATACGTTCGCTGCTGGAATTGAGTGCCAACGTGGCCGTGGTGGGCGAGGCCGGTGATGGTAATGAAGTGCTCAGCGGCATTGTCCGCTACCAACCGGATGTGCTGCTGCTGGATATCCGCATGCCCGTGATGACGGGTATCGACGTCTTGCACGCCATGCAAGCCCGGAGCCTGATGGTGCCCACCATCATCCTGACCACATTCGACGACGAAGAACTGGTGCTGCAAGGCCTGGATGCCGGTGCGCAGGGTTATCTACTGAAGGACGTGTCATTGGATGTTCTGGTGAATGCCATCACACAAGTACATGCCGGCTCCCGATATGTGCAGCCAGTAGTAACCGAGCGGATACTCAAGGGTTTCCCGGAGCTAAAGCTCGACTTCGACAACAGCACTGCGCCGGAATCCCTTACACCCAGGGAACTGGAAGTACTGCGTCTAATGGCAGGAGGGTACAGCAACCGGGAAATTTCGCTTGCAATCTACCGCTCGGAGGGCACAGTGAAGAACCTCGTTTCTGTGGTACTCGATAAACTGGGCGCACGTGACCGAACACGGGCGGTACTGCGGGCAATTGACCTTGGCCTGTTCGACAAGTAGCAATCCGCGATCTTCCTGCCTTTTTCATCCGATTGTCACCCCGCAACACTCCAGACAGATAGCACCCCCTTGGACATTTTTTTCAGAAACTTGATCTTTACAGATGCGGCGCTGTGCGCAGGGTGTAAGCTTTGGCGAGCCATCCATGCCGGAACTCGACTCGGAAGCTATCAACTTCCAAGTATTTCGCCCCTATCCACAAGTTCAAAAAGGCTGATCTATACCCCCTTCGGCTTCAAGTACGCCACCCCTGAATGTATTAGGGTTTACATTCCAGGCATATAGCACACACTAGGTCGTGCCATTCCAGATCTGCCACCATGCCCGGAATTCGGCAGGTCTGACCTGGTACCGCGCAAAATTTCCTTCATGCAAAGCCAGAAGTTCGTTCTCCGCTATCTCGCGAAACCGGTCGTGATCGGCTATTTCAACATTCTCACGCGCATAAGCGACAATGTGAGCAAGCGAATCTTTTCTGCCCATACCCCGGCGCACAATCTCCCTCACTACCGTCCGAAGGGCGTCACGATACTGAAGCCGAAACGGATCGGGATCGCCCAATGATTGACGGACGGCGGTGTAACGGGCGGCGGATCGTTCATAGGCCCAGATAAACACCTCTTTCAGCAAATCGATCCTGTTCATCTCATACACACCCAACAAGGCGCCAGTGTAGATGTCACGGGGCAGGTCGGTGAATGACAGTGGGGCCAGGTTGTGCTTGATCAGCGGGATATTCGCGGCGATCCGCGAGACGCGCTTATTCACATCATCGAAGGGTTGGAGATAGGGCAACTGTGCCATAAAGAAGAAGGCCTGTTCGAAGGGGTCTTCGATCGCGGCAGTGCTCGCTAAAATCTGATCGAAACATTCTTCAATGAGTTGAGGAACTTCGAGCGGATGAAAGACCGACCGCTCAATGCCGACCGCTATATGGCGCAGTCGCCCCGCCGCCGTTTCATCGGCCAGCAGGTTGTTGGAAAGCATGGCGTGCAGATTGAGGATCGTATAACGATTGAAGCCGATGTCCTCCCACCCCTCCCCGACCAGGAACTCGATAGCATCCTTGTGATTGAGGATCATTTGGGCTTCGAGGCGGTTCCGCCCTTTCGCCTCTTCACCAAACTCGATAAGACGTTTGGTATCCAGCAGCGAATAGGTATTGCCTTCCAGGCGGCTGGAGTTCCAGGACAGGTCGATCAGCAGCCGGTTCAGAATTTGCTTTGCATAGGTTCCAGCAGGCTGCCCGACTATCTCTGGCTTGCCGACCTTCGCCAGGTGCGCACGTTCATCCTGTGACAGATAGAAGCTGACGCCCGGCCGGTAGGATTCCAGAAAGTCACGCTTATAACCGGCGGGCTGTCGCGCCTCGGGCGGCTGACGGAGATAGTTGCGGATTGCCGCGCTTGCTTCCGATAGCGGGATGACATCTTCACCTTCAGGTGCCGGGGAAGCGCCCGTCCCTCGTCTCTCCGGTGCCGGGAGCCGATATTTCGTCCAGCGCCGCTCCCCTTCCTTGGCAAGCCGCCCCTCCTCAACAAGACGTTGAAGGCGGTATTGCAGGGTTCGAATGGGCAGGCCCACCGGCAGGGCGCCAGCAATCTCCTGTGCCGTCACCCCCTCGGGATAACGGCGCACGACACCCTCAATCGCTGCCAGTTCTTTTGCGGGGATCGGCCGGGCCACCTGACGTTCCTTTCCAGCGTGCCTGCGAGCACTTTCTATGCGCAACTAAAACACACGTAAACGCAAAATTCAACTATATGCGCAACTTTATAATGCGCATAGATGGAATTCTTGCGCAAAGGTTTCTATGCGCGAGTACATTTTAATAAGCTTTGCCTTACTCAATATATGTATTGTTTGACGTCGATTTGGAGCACGCAATATCACAAATAAACCTATATCACTGCTGCCCCATAAATTTTCATAGAAACCTAAGCTGCTGATGCAGCGAGTCATCTGACGGTACAGGAGGAGGCCCTGGCAAGAAATTGTTATTGAATTATGGAAGACTTGTGAAAATTGCCCCTACCTGATTCCGCATCGCCTATTCTCCGGCTATGCTTGGCATTTGACTGACCAAGGTTCCATACCACCCATGCCCTGCCTTTCCAGTGACCATTCTCTGCCTGGAGGCGCCTCGCGCCGTGGCCTCTTCGGCCTATTGCTTGCAATCCTGATTTCGGCCAATGTACCAGCCCTGGCGCAGACCCCCTTGGGTGGCGTCCACGGCATCACCGGCGGCAAGGTGGTGGATATGGTGAAGCTGGATCGGGAACCACGCCTGGATGGCCTGCTGGACGACGAGGTCTGGGCACGGGCGCCAGTGGTCACCGACTTTCACCAGATGAACCCGGTGGAATATGGCGAACCCACGCAACGCACCGAAGTGCGCCTGTTCTATACCGACAACGCCTTGTTCATCGGCGCCCGCATGTACGAGACCGACCCCAGCCTGATTCGCGCCAATGTCATGCGCCAGGGTCAGGGCTTGCCCAACGATGACACCTTGAATGTGATCATCGACCCCTATTTTGACCGCCGCGGCGGTTACATATTCGAGCTCAACGCCAATGGTGTGCGGGTGGAAGGCATCTACCAGAACGTCTCCGGGGTGGACCGCAACTGGACCGGCATCTGGGACGCCCGTACCAACATCGACGAACAAGGCTGGACCGCCGAGATCAAGATTCCCTTCCAGTCCCTGTCATTCGACCCCGACAAGACCGACTGGGGCATCAACCTGCGCCGCACCATTCGCCGCAATAACGAAGAAATCGGCTGGATTTCCCGCAACCGCCTGATGAATCCCTCCATCGCCGGCACTGCCAGTGGCATGACGGGCCTGCAGCAGGGGCTCGGCCTGGATGTGATTCCCTACGTGGTGATGCGGCAGGAACGCCGCTTCAATCCAGCCCTGGTGAAGGACAACAGCCTGGAACCTCAACTGGACATCTTCTACAAGATCACCCCGCAACTCAACGCCGCCCTTACCATCAACACCGACTTTTCCGCGGTGGACGTGGATGACAGGGTGGTCAACCTGACCCGCTTCAACCTG
>JBJHAY010000207.1:0-6620 GCA_050485205.1 Gammaproteobacteria bacterium | reverse complement strand
GCATCCACCCGGTCGCCATTGATCAACACATCCAGTTTGACCAGATTGGCCGGCTGGAAGCGCCGGAATTCATAGTCGAAAGAAGCAAAACCGCGACTGGCGGACTTGAGCCGGTCGAAGAAATCCAGCACCACCTCGCTCAGCGGCAACTCATACTGAATCTGCACCTGGCTGCCGGTGTAATGCATCCGCTGCTGCTGGCCCCGACGTTCCTCGCACAACATGATGACGGCGCCCACATGATCCTGCGGCACCAGGATGTTGGCGAGAATAATGGGCTCACGAATTTCCTCGATCTTGCCCACATCCGGCAGGCGCGAGGGATTGTCCACACTGATCACCTGGCCGTCCCGGGTAAGTACCTCGTAAATGACCGTGGGCGCCGTGGTAATCAGGTCAATATCATACTCACGCTCGAGCCGCTCCTGGACGATTTCCATGTGCAACATGCCCAGGAAACCGCAGCGGAAACCAACCCCCAGGGCATCGGAATTTTCCGGCTCGTAGATCAGGGAGGCATCATTGAGGGTGAGCTTTTCCAGGGCGTCACGAAACTTGTCATAGTCATCGGCCGAAACCGGGAACAATCCCGCATAGACCTGGGCCTGGACTTTTTTGAAGCCCGGCAAGGGGGGGACTTCCGGCGTATTGGCATGGGTGATGGTGTCGCCCACCGGGGCGCCCTTGATCTCCTTGATGCTGGCCTCGATGAAGCCCACCTCGCCTGCCTTCAATTCATCTCTGACCACCCTCTTTGGTGTGAATATCCCGACACTGTCCACGGTATGGACCTTGCCGGTGGACTTGGCAATGATCTTGTCGCCCTTGCGCAGCCTGCCCTGACGTACGCGCACCAAGGACACCACGCCCAAGTAATTGTCAAACCAGGAATCAATGATGAGGGCCTGCAGCTTGCCTTCGATCTCGCCCTGGGGTGGTGGTACTTGACCAATCAGGGCTTCCAGCACATCCGCCACCCCTTGCCCACTCTTGGCACTGCAAGGTACGGCTTGCTGAGCGTCGATGCCAATGATTTCCTCGATTTCCTGCTTCACCCGTTCCGGTTCGGCCTGTGGCAGATCCATCTTGTTCAGCACGGGAATGACTTCCAATCCTTGTTCGATGGCGGTATAGCAGTTGGCCACCGACTGGGCCTCAACACCCTGGGCTGCGTCAACAATCAGCAACGCGCCCTCGCAGGCCGCCAGGGAACGGGAAACCTCATAGCTGAAGTCCACGTGGCCAGGGGTGTCGATAAAGTTCAACTGATAGGTCTTGCCGTTCTGGGCCTTGTAGTCGAGGGTAACACTCTGGGCCTTGATGGTAATGCCGCGCTCACGTTCGATGTCGAGGGAATCCAATACCTGCGCGGACATCTCACGGTCGCTGAGACCACCGCAGAGCTGGATGAAGCGATCGGCCAACGTCGACTTGCCATGATCGATGTGGGCAATGATGGAAAAATTGCGGATATGACTGAGGTCGCTCACCGGCTTCGGACACCTGCTGATGAAAAGGCGCAAGTCTACAGGAAGTCGAAAAACTGCGCCATCACGGCCATATACAAACCCGGATGCCTGGCAGCCCCCTGACCATCGGTATCAGGGATATCAGGTGACTGCCATCAGGCCCTGGGATTGTTGTACCTCAGGGAATATTGAGGGTGAGGAAAGTCTGGCGCCCACCGCGCCAAATCAATGCCGGCAAAGGCCGCCCCTGGGGCAGAGCCGACACCAATTCCAGGTAATCCTGCTGTGAACTGAGTGCTTCCCCATCCAGCGATATCAGAATGTCGCCGCTGCGGAAGCCTGCTTCCCTGGCCACACGTCCGGTGACCCGGACTACCACCACACCATTGTCCAGTTCCAGTTCATCCAGCCGCGAGGACTCCACTTCCGCCAGCACCAGACCAATGACATTGTCAGCGCCATCACTGCCGCGCGTGCTGGCAACGCTGGTTTCTTCCAATTCACCGATCACCAGATTCAAGGTCACACTGTTACCCTCCCTCAGCAGGGACAAGGGTACCTCGACACCCGGCGCGGTCAAGCCCACATAGTAGGGCAAGTCGCCACTGGCACGGATCTGGCGCTGATTGAACTCGAGAATGATATCGCCCTCGCGCAGGCCTGCCTGCTCGGCCGGCCCCCCTTCCAACACCTGGTTGACCCTGGCACCGCGGGGAGTTTCCAATCCCGCCTCGCGAGCCATTTCCTGGGTCACATCCTGATAGCCCACTCCCAGCCAGCCGCGGCTGACGAAGCCCTTGTCACGCAACTGCGCCACAACATTGTTGGCCACATCCACGGGAATCGCGAACGAAAGGCCGATGGAACCACCTGAATTGGTGAAAATCTGGGAGTTGATGCCCACAACCTCACCCCTGAGATTGAACAGGGGGCCACCGGAATGACCAGGGTTGATCGGGACATCGGTCTGAATGAAGGACACATAATTACCTCCCTCGGAAGGCAAACTGCGCCCTATGTAACTGACAATGCCCGCGGAAACCGAGTAACTGAGACCGAAGGGGGAACCAATGGCCAATACCCACTCCCCCACCTTGAGGTCATGGGATTCCCCCATGCGCACACTGGGCAGGCCTTCCGCCTCGATTTTCAACACCGCCAGATCCGAGCGCTCGTCGGAACCAATGATCTCGGCCATGAACTCACGTTGATCGTTGAGGGTGATCTTGACCTCGTCGGCCCCCTCCACCACATGATGGTTGGTAATGATGACACCGGAACCATCGATGATGAACCCGGAGCCCACCGCCGAACGCTCCCTGCCCCTCAAACCGGGAGGGGAAGGTGCCCGGTCCCCGTAAAAATAACGCAGCAACTCCTCAAGGGTACGCTCTTCGTCCTGGCTGCGCTCGCTTTGCTGACGGCTGGTGCTGACATTGACGATGGCAGGAGCATTCTGTTCCACCAGCACGGTAAAATCCGGCAGCGCCTGTCCGAAGCCAAGCGGCGACCCCAACATCAGGCCAAGCAGGCCGACCAATATTGACGATTTCAAAAATACCCCCATGGACATTACTCCCGATGCGCAGGCTCGCGACTGCGGCCAGCAAAAACCGCCACGCATGCCGAACTCGCGCCATTGCGCGCATCAACATTCTTGAGCCAGAAAAAAGAAAGAGCGAAGCCGACAAAGCCGGTCAACACCACCAAACCCTCGCCACTGCCCAACCAATGGGCAAGGCCGGCACCAAAGGTCATGGCCAACAAGGGGATGAGATAGAACAGAAGAGAAAGTTTAAGCACGGTATCACCAGCGAGGGTGATGTCGACATGGTCGCCTGGCTTGATGTCATCAAGGGCTGCGGACTCCCCCGCCAAAACTTCCAGGTGCCGGGGCTCCCGTTGCAAGGCCTTGGCCAACAGCCGGTGGCCACAGGATTTGTTGGCACTGCAAGTGCCACAATGCCCTTCATTACGGGCTTCAACCCACAAGCGACCGTCACCAACACCGACGACACGGGCGCTTTCACGGACTGTTTCAAATGACATGGGGTGACCCGTTGCCGCTGCATGAGGGGCCTATCTTAGCAGGGATCACGGCGAGGGGCTTACCTTTCAATAAAATTGACAGGGATTTCGACAGCCAGGGGAGTTTCCTCAAACTGCTGATAGACGGCCTGGCGCAGGCGATCACGGGCGGCTGAGTCCAGCACCTGACCATCCTCCGTGAGGACTGCCACGCGGCCAAGATCAGTGCCTTCATTGCTGTTGGCGGGAATGAACCCAGGTCTTGCGCCTTGATTTTGATCCGCGGCACCCGTGGCTATTTGGGACTGACCTGGGATGGAACCATCTACAGGGGAATTGAAATTGTGAGCGGTGAACAGGACCGCCACCGCGACGGAGGCGGCAATGGCGGCTTGACCAAGAGGACGCCAGTAAGTGTTGGTCTTGGCTTCTTGCCCGGACGGTGTCATCACCGGCGCGGCGTCATCGGCCAGGGCGGCCTGAATGCCACTGAGCAAGTCGACTCCAGGCCTGGCATGCACTTCCCGCCTGAGGCTGGCGCTGACCAGGTGGTAGCGGGCCCAGACCTCCTGCAACTCGCTGTCTTCGGGCAAGCGTTTCAGAACACGTCGAAGCTCAAGGTCATCGGCTTCATCATCCATCAAGGCGGACAGGGACTCTTTCAAACTCTCACTCATCGTGACCCTCTTGCGGTTGTTGTCGTGCGCAATCTCTCACGGTTTTTATTGTCTTCCCACTGGCCCTTCGAGCCTCCGGCACATGGCCAGTTGGCGTTTCCCAGAGAAACATATTTAGCTAGACAGCGACAAGTGGGAAAAATTCATTTTTCCTTCACATTTTTATTCAGTGCCATTTACCAACCCTTTGTGCCTGGATCAGCTCTCGTCCAGCAAGGGCCTTATCTTGTTATCGATCGCCTCGCGGGCCCGGAAAATCCGCGATCTCACCGTCCCCACCGGACAACCCATGATTTCAGTGATTTCCTCGTAACTCAGACCGCCGAATTCCCGCAGGGTAAAGGCCGTGCGCAAATCCTCGGGCAAGTCCTCGATGGCCTTGTCGATCACCTGCTTCAATTGGTCTCTTGCCAACTGACGCTCGGGACTTTCAATGTCGGTCAGGGCCGTGGTCTGGCTTTCCAGGAACTCCGCCTCGTCCACATCCATGTCGGTGGCCGGGGGGCGCCTGCCCCTGGCGACCATGTGATTCTTGGCAGTGTTGATGGCGATCCTGTACAGCCAGGTATAGAAGGCACTGTCCCCCCGGAACTTGGGGAGGGCCCGGTATGCCTTGATGAAAGCTTCCTGGCACACATCCTCCACTTCCTGGGGATCACGAATGAAGCGTCCTATCAGACTCAGAACCCGGTGCTGGTATTTCAACACCAACAGGTCGAAGGCCTTTTTATCGCCTGCAAAGACACGGTCAACCAGTTGTTGATCCGTGACATCATCCTTAGCATTTTCCAACTGTCCCATGCTCCCCTACAACCCGAAGCATACTGGATACGATGCTTCCCGCCCTGCCTGGCCATGCCAGCAGAAGACAAGCGTGGCCGCGAAAAGTTCGCTGCAAGTAATTTTATTCTGCATATGCATGCCGCCGGAGTAGAATAAGCGCCCTAACCAAGATGTCGCAAACTTATGGCTGATCATAACCTATCTTCAAGCTTTCATGACAACGATGTACTGGTCATCGGTGGCGGCGCCGCCGGTCTCAGCCTGGCGCTGAAGGTGGCCGCCTTCGCCAGAGTCACGGTGCTCAGCAAAAGCTCCCTCAAGGAAGGCTCCACCTATTGGGCCCAGGGCGGCATTGCCGCGGTGCTGGACGAAACCGACAGCGCCGAGTCACATGTCAACGATACCCTGGCGGCCGGGGCTGGGCTGTGCCACCAGGACATTGTCGAATATACCGTGTCCCGCAGCCAGGAATGCATCGAGTGGCTGATGGCCCAGGGTGTGGAGTTCTCCCGCTACGCTGATGGGGAAACCAAGAACGCCTCTGCCGACAAGCTGTTGGCGGGTAAATTTGGCCAATACCACCTGACCCAGGAAGGAGGCCACAGCCATCGCAGGGTCATCCATGCCGCCGACGCCACCGGCAAGGCCGTATTCGAGGCGCTGTCGCGCCAGGCCATGAAACATCCCAATATCACCTTCTGCATCAACACGGTGGCAGTGGACCTGATCACCACGCGCAAGTTGGGGCGCGAGGACAATGCCTGTGTCGGAGCCTATGTCCTCAATGAGGTGACCGGCAAGGTGAGCGTGTATCGGGCACGCTTCGTGGTGCTGGCCACCGGAGGCGCCAGCAAGACCTATCTGTACACTTCCAATCCGGACGGCGCCAGTGGTGATGGCATCGCCATGGCCTGGCGTGCCGGCTGCCGCGCCGCCAACATGGAGTTCAATCAATTTCACCCCACCTGCCTCTACCATCCCCATGCCCGTTCCTTCCTGATCAGCGAAGCCTTGCGGGGCGAGGGCGCGGTTCTGCGCCTGCCGGACGGCAGCCGCTTCATGCCCTACTATCACCCATTGGCGGAACTGGCCCCAAGGGATATCGTGGCACGTGCCATCGACCACGAAATGAAACGCCTGGGCTGTGATTGTGTGTTTCTCGACATCACCCACAAACCCAGGGATTTCATACTCGAACACTTCCCCACCATTTATCGCCGCTGCCTGGAATTCGGCATCGACATCACCCGCGACCTGATCCCCGTGGTGCCAGCGGCCCATTACAGTTGTGGCGGTGTGGTGGTGGACAGACATGGCCTGACCGACGTCGACAATCTCTATGCCATTGGAGAAACCAGCTTCACAGGGCTGCATGGGGCCAATCGGATGGCCAGCAATTCACTGCTGGAGTGCTTCGTGTTCGCCTTTTCGGCGGCTGAGCATATTCGCGAACGTTTTACCGGGGTCAAGTTCTGCGACAGCATCCCCGCCTGGGACGACAGCCAGGTGACGGACTCGGACGAGGACGTGGTGATCTCCCACAACTGGGATGAAATCCGCCGCTTCATGTGGGACTATGTCGGCATCGTCCGCACCAACAAACGCTTGCAACGGGCGCGACGGCGGGTGGAATTGCTGAAAAAGGAAATCCATGAATACTACA